>DATIWA010000435.1:0-3779 GCA_035465515.1 Candidatus Limnocylindrales bacterium
GAATGCCCACCACCTCGTGCCGGGGCAGAACGCCGGCAATGATGTTCAGAGCCAGTCGGTCGTTGGGATCGTTGAAGGTCGGCACCAGAACAACGTCATTGGCGATATAAAAGTTGGCATAGCTGGCCGGCAGCCGCTGTCCGCGAAACACCACCGGGCGGGGAAGCGGCAGTTCCACCACATGCAGCTTGCGGCCATGCAGATCCGTGGCGGCGCGCAGGCGGCGCAGGTTCTCCTGGAGCGGTTCGTAGTTGGCGTCTCCGCGGCTGTGCTCCACGGCGGTCAGGACCGTGTCCGGCGAGACAAACCGCGAAATGTCGTCCACGTGTCCGTGCGTGTCATCGCCCGCAATGCCGCGGTCCAGCCAGATGACCTTGTCCACCGCGAGATATTCGGAGAACACGCGCTCCAGGTCTTCGCGCGAAAGCCCCGGATTGCGCTGCTGCGTCTTGCTGAGATGGCACTCTTCCGTGGTGATCATCATGCCCTGGCCATTTACGTCAATGCTGCCGCCTTCCAGGACCACGCGATACGGCTTTTTGCCGGCCATCACCGTAGGCGTGAAGCGGTTGAGTTTGAAGTTTTTGGCAATACGCTCGGGCAGCTTGTCGTCGCGTTTCCAGTTGGGATACTTGGCCCAGGCGTTGAATCGCCAGTCGGTGACTGCCACGCGGTCCTTGTTCGACTCGCGGACCAGGAAGATGGGGCCCGAATCGCGGGTCCAGCCGCGGTCGGTGGGCCAGAGATGGAACTTCACAAACTTCTGGTCCACGTGGCTGCGCGTGAGCGCTTCGCGCGCCTTCGCGCGCGTAGCGGCATTATGCACGATTATGTTTACGTCTTCGGCGCGCGCCAGGTGCCGCACCATATCGGCATAGACCCAGGGAATAGGATCGAATTTGCCCGGCCAGTCAGAGCGGTTGTGCGGCCACGCAATCCATGTGGACTGGTGCCGCTCCCATTCGGCGGGCATGCGGTAGCCAAGGGTGCGAGGGGTGTCCGGCGTCTTCGTTGATGCCGTATTCGTCAAATGCCGAGAACCCATAGCAGGCGTCATCCCGGAGGTCCGTCAACGAACCCGCGCACTTGCCAGCGCGCGAGTCGGATTGAGCGACGTTATGTTTTGGTCCGGGTAACGCAACGTCCCTCGTCTCGATTCGGCCGCTGAAGAAAACGCGGCCTCACTGATCGAGGCTCGGGATGACGGACCATCAATGATGGCAGGCAAACGAAACATGCTTCAGTCCAGAAACCTGCTGGTAATGGCTGCGTAGCTGTCAATCCGCCGGTCGCGCAGGAAGGGCCAGTTGCGGCGTGTGTCCTCCAGCAGCTTGAGGTCGCATTTGCCGATGAGGATCTCTTCCTTGTCGTGCGAGGCCTCGGCAATCACGCGGCCAAAGGGGTCGGCCAGAAAGGAGCGGCCCCAGAACTCCAGGCCCTTGCCCGCGGCGCGATTGCCGCGAATGTCGCCGAATTCGTGGCCCACGCGGTTCACCACGCCCACGAATACGCCGTTGGCGATGGCATGGGCGCGCTGGATGGTGCGCCAGGCATCGTGCTGGGCTTCGCCGTACTCGGCCTTTTCGTCGGGATGCCAGCCGATGGCCGTGGGATAAAAGAGGATGTTTGCGCCCTGAAGCGCGGTAAGCCGCGCGCCTTCGGGATACCATTGGTCCCAGCACACCAGAGTGCCCATCCTGCCGAACTCGGTGTCAAAGGCCTTGAAGCCCAGATCGCCCGGCGTGAAGTAATACTTCTCGTAATAAAGAGGATCGTCGGGGATGTGCATCTTGCGGTAGAGGCCGGTGATGGAACCGTCGCTTCCGAGCACGGCCGCGGTGTTATGGTAGAGGCCGCGCGCGCGCCGCTCAAACAGCGACGCAATGACCACGACTTTGTGTTCACGGGCGATGGCCGCGAGGGCTTCGGTCGTTGGTCCGGGAATGGGCTCAGCCAGGTCGAAGAGCGCGGCGTCTTCCCGCTGGCAGAAATACTGCGTGCGAAACAGCTCGGGCAGGCAGATGATCTGCGCGCCGCGCCTGGCAGCTTCGCGTACCTTCTCGCAGGCGCGCCGCAGGTTCTCGTCCGGATCGGGCGAGCAGTGCATCTGGATCAGGCCGACAGTGAACAAGTCTTGATTCGGCATTAGCGCTCTCTTGAAATTGCCAAAATTGCCATCACTGCCAAAAATGATAATTGCAAAGCCCCGGAGGCCGCCCCGTTCCACTGCCGCCCTTTTGTGGCGGCGATTCTGTGACGCCCTTCAACTCCCGCAATTATGGCAATTTTGGCAATCTTTCCAAACTCACAAGGATATCAAAGCCCTTCGTTTGACTCTGCCCCTTGCTTCCGTTTACTTTTCTAAGTTTGCTTATACATTGCGACGCGCACAGGAGACCCAAGTTGGCCAAGAAGCATGAAGGCGCAGGCATAGACCGCAAGTTGCACAACCCGGTCGAGGACAAGCTCTCGCCGGTGTTCCCGCTTGACCTGAGCAAGGTAAAGGGCATCAGCGATCTGGTGCGCGCCATGGGCGATACCGCCTTTACCGGGCGCCAGCTCGGCGAGGCCGTGGACGTGCTGGAGGCCATGGCCCGCGATAAAGAATGCTTTGTCGTCATGACCCTGGCCGGCGCCATGACCGTGGCCAAGCAGGGCCTGCTCATATGCGATCTCATTGACCGAGGCCTGGTGAACGCCGTGGTCTCCACCGGGGCGCTGATGGCCCACGGTCTGGTCGAGGCCACCGGGCAGAACCATTATCGCTATGACCCGCGCATGAACGATAAAGAGCTGTACGAGGCCGGCTACAACCGCGTCTACGATACTCTGGAGCCGGAGCAGAACCTCGACCACGTTGAGCTGGTGATGGAAGAGGTGCTGGGCAAGTGGGACCCGCAGCAGACCATGTGCTCATGGAAGCTGAACCGGGCCATTGGCGAGCACCTGAAGCGGCACATGCGCGGGCGCGGCATCCTGAAGTCGGCTTTTGAGAAGGATGTGCCGGTGTTCGTGCCGGCGTTCACCGATTCCGAACTCGGGCTGGACGTGGCGCTCACCAATCGCATGCGGGCGCGCAAAGGCCAGCCGCAGCTGCGCTTTGATCCGTTCCTGGACCTCAACCACTTTGCCGAGACCCTGCTCCAACAGAAGCGCCTGGGGATTTTCACCATCGGCGGAGGCGTGCCTCGCAACTGGGCGCAGCAGTTCGGCCCCTATTGCGAACTTCGCGTGCGGCGCGCCGGAGAAGACGTGGAACTCAAGCGCTACCACTATGGCGTTCGCGTCTGTCCGGAACCGGTCTATTGGGGAGGCCTCTCCGGCTCTCCTTATTCAGAGGCCATTTCCTGGGGCAAGTTCGTCCCTCCGGACGAAGGCGGCCGCTTCGGCGAGGTCTTTGTGGACGCCACCGTCGGCCTGCCGATCATGTGCGCGGCGCTCTTTGAGAGGCTGGGAAAAACCTACAAAAAGCCGCCCCACAAGACAAAAGCCTGAATCACAGAAGCCTGAATCAAAGAGGACCGCAGAGTAGAAATACCGCTCCTCATTGCAATGCGGAAAGAGTTTGGATTAAGGGACCGTGGGCGTGAAAGCACAAGGTCCCTGCGTTCGGGTTCTTACTCTCCCCCGGCGCCCAGCGGCCTGAACCTGGCCCTGATCCGCGACACTGTATAGTGCCGTACCTGGGCGCACCATTGCGAATCCACCGCCGGAGGCAGACCAAAGATGCGCAGGTCCAGCGCAAGGTTTGTCACGTACAGAAACCGGCCATCGCTGCT
>DATIWA010000436.1:0-8343 GCA_035465515.1 Candidatus Limnocylindrales bacterium
TCCGGTTGAAGGGGCTGCTCACGAATTTTCTCGAATTTGCCCGGCCGCAGCCTCCGCAGCCGTCATTCATTGAACCCCGGTTGCTCCTGGATTCGGTGAGCCACCTGGCCGGCGAAACCGCCAGAATGGCGGGCGCGGCAATCCGCATTGAGTCCGCGCAAGGGCCGGCGGTTTGGGTTGATGCGGAGCAGATCAAGCAGGTGTTGTTGAACCTTCTATTGAATGCGATACAAGCGATGCCGTCTGGTGGAAAGATTGTCTTACGTTCGCGGCATGAGGACGATTCTGTGCTCCTGGAGGTCGCGGACCAGGGAGTGGGGATCACTCCGGAAAACCTGGAACGCATCTTCGATCCCTTTTTCACGACTCGCGCCGGCGGCACAGGGCTTGGTCTTTCCATCGCGTACCGGATTGTTGAACGGCACGGCGGCCAGCTCTCGGCGCGCAACAATCCTAACGGCGGGGTGACCTTCACGCTGGTCCTGCCTCTCTCACAACCCGGGGTTGCAGCAGTCTCCACCATGAATGCGCTCTCATGACAAAGCCTTCAATCCTGATCGTCGATGATGATGCCAGCCAGCGCCGCCTGATCGAATTCTGGCTCCAGGAAGAGGGCTACGCGACTGTGACGGCCAGCGACGGCTTCGCGGGGTTCAAGGCATTTGAGGAGCACGCGCCCGCTTTGGTCATCACGGACATCCGCATGTGTGGATCAAGCGGCCTGGACCTGCTCAGCCGCATCAAGGCCACGCGGCCGGACACTGCCGTGATCCTGGTAACGGCATTCGGCACGGTCAATGACGCGGTGGAAGCAATGAGACTCGGCGCGGCCGACTATATCCTGAAGCCTCTGAACGGAGACGAGCTGAA
The DNA here is from genome assembly GCA_035465515.1 of Candidatus Limnocylindrales bacterium. Classification (GTDB taxonomy): domain Bacteria; phylum Acidobacteriota; class Terriglobia; order Terriglobales; family Acidobacteriaceae; genus Angelobacter. The sequence continues at coordinate 871 of DATIWA010000436.1, forward strand.
AGTGAGCGTCCATCGCGCACTGGAGAGGCAGCAACTGGTGGACGAGAACCGCCGGTTGCGCGAGCTTGCCGAAAACACCTTTCGCTTTGAAAACATCATCACTCAGTCGCGGAGGATGCGGGCTGTGATCGAAGTCGCGGCGCAAGTGGCGCGCCGCGAATCCACCGTCCTGATTACCGGTGAATCGGGAACGGGCAAAGAATTGCTCGCCAAGGCCATTCACCAGAACAGTCTCAGATCGGACAAGCCGTTCGTCACCGTAAACTGCGGAGCTCTGCCGGAAGCATTGGCCGAATCAGAGCTCTTTGGGCATCGCAAGGGTTCATTCACGGGCGCAACCAGTGACCGCGCGGGTAAGTTCGAGGCCGCCAATGAGGGCACCGTATTCCTTGACGAGGTAGGGGACCTGCCGCTCCCGCTTCAAGTGAAGCTGTTGCGGGTGCTTCAGGAGCGCGAGATCGATAAGATCGGCAGTCCACACCCGCTGAAAGTAAATGTTCGCGTTGTGGCTGCCTCCAACCGCAACCTGAAAGCTCTTGTTGAGGACGGCGCCTTTCGCGACGACCTTTATTACCGGTTGAGCGTGGTCACCATCGAAATGCCTCCCCTCCGGGAGCGCCGCGACGACATCCTGCTTCTTACCCGCCACTTCCTGAAACAGTACGCCGGCCGGTACGGCATCCCGGAGCTCTCCGTCTCGGAGGAAGCCATGGAAAAGTTCATCCAGTACAACTGGCCGGGCAATGTTCGAGAATTGCAGAACGTGATTGAGCGGCTCGCAGTCCTGGCGAAAGACAACGTCTTGCAGGTTGGGGACCTCCCTGAGGAGGTGCGCAATGCAAAGACAAGAATCGCGAGCATCGGCCTGAAACTGCCGGAAGAAGGCATCCATCTCGAAGAAGTCGAAAAGGAGATCCTGCTTCAGGCGCTGGAAAAACATGGCTGGAACCAGACCCGCGCGGCCAGATATTTGAACATCAGCCGCAAAACGCTCATCTACAGAATGGAAAAATTCGGCCTGCCAGCCCCGAGCCAGCCTCCGGTCCAAGTCCGCAAAGGATAGCGTGCTCCGCGACGTGCCTCAGTTCGAACACCCGCTGCCTCAAAAGAGGCAGGCCACACACCCTGCCCTGCCACTAAGGTATTGAATTTCCAGCCTCCAGCACCCGGTATCTCGCAGGAACCATTTGGCATGCGCCGTGCTCTCCCAAGGTCATGCGTGCGGTGACGTCAAACCGTCATCGAGGCCGCACTAATTTGTCTGAGAAGGAGAAACACGATCATGCGCAAGCTGTTTATTCCGGCAACAATCCTCATTTCTCTGCTGTATGTGAGTGCATTCGCGTCCAGCAAGCCGAAAAGCACCGAAGGAAGAGAAGCCGACATTACCCTGACCCGGACCGTGCATATGGGTGGTCTGGTGCTTGGACCGGGAGTTTACACAATCCAGCATCGCTTCGCGGGAGGAGCGCATTTTCTGCACATACAGAAATCGGAGTTGGACCCGTACATCCTGGGCAATGGCTATCCGCAGTACAACCTGGTCGATGTGGGCGACGTGAAATGCCAGATGGAGCCGATATCCCGCACGATCAGCCAAACTGAACTGAGCACAGAAACGCGGGATGGCAGCACCTCGGTCTCCGAACTTTCAATCAAGGGTGAAGATGTAGTGCATGTCGTCCAGTAAACTGTGCCCGCCTGAAGCGAGCAAGGCGGCCCGTTGGCACAAACAGGACGGCCGATTTCTGCCGCGCCTCCGGTCACGCCCGCCGGCGGCATCCGGCCGCGGGACCATGCATGAATTGATGAGTGAAAGAAAGGAGGAACGTCGAGCGGACAAACTGAATGAACGAACGGCTTGAGCGCGTGAGAACCAGCGCGACGGGTTGACCAAACGCCGGCAACCCGCCGTGCCGGTCCTCAAGCGCCCGGGCAAGCCAGGCCCCACCGCATCTCACCCGACTTCAAGTTGAGAAACCTTTCAGCGCCCCTTAAGAGAGGGCCCACTTCCTGAAGTTGCGGGAATGAGGCGGCGGGGCTTTTCAACGTTCCTCTTGGCCGACGAAATCAGCAGATGCTGACACGCGCAAAGACGTCGGGCAAGCCACAATCGCACAAATTTTGAAGCCTGCGCTGCCCTGAGAGCATCTATGTTGTAGGAAACATTCCGGAGGTTGCATGGAAATTACGTTCGCGGATGGAACAAGGATTGAAGTACAAGCGTCGTCGCTCAACGATTTCATTCGCCACGATCTCAAGTGGGTGGAATACGTGCATGGCCGGGCAACCAGCAAGCAGCTTTTGCGCCCCGCCTCCCTGCCCGCGCCCGCAAACCCGGTTTCGCGCAACGTGAAGCGCTGCCCACCGTCCGCGGTGTCCCGCTGCTGCCAGGAAAAGCGCCAAATTCCAGCGTGAGATTTTTTGCAGCACATTCCCCATTTTTCATATAAGGACCGTTGGGCCCCGCGTCTCCGCGGGGCTTGGTGTTCCAGCTGAGATCAGGTAAACTCCAGCGTTCATTCTGGAGCAAACCATGTCTTCTTTTTTCCGTGGAAAGATCGCCATCCGTTGTCTTCTGCTGTGGTGCATCGCGTTCACGCCTGCCTTGTACGCACAGGCGCCGTCCCAGGCCGCGCGGCCGGAAATCGATGAGATCGCCAACCATGTGCTGGCCGCCAGCGGCGCCCCGAGCGCTTCCGTTGCCATCGTGGAAAACGGCAAGATTACATTCTTAAAGGCCTATGGCAAGGCGCGGCTGGAGCCGGCGATGGCGGCGCGACCGGAGATGCGCTACTCCATCGGCTCCATCAGCAAGCAGTTCACCGCTACCGCCATCCTGATGCTGGAGGAAGAAGGCAAACTTTCGCTGGAGGACCACGTGGGCAAGTGGGTTCCTGGACTGACCCGGGGCAATGAGGTGACGATCCGCCAGCTGCTTTCGCATACATCCGGGTACCAGGACTACTGGCCGCAGGATTATGTACCGCCATTCATGCTGACCAACGTCACCGCAGAGAAGATCCTGGACATGTGGGCGCGCAAGCCGCTGGACTTCGATCCCGGCACCAAATGGCAGTACAGCAACACAAACTACGTGATCGCCGGTCTGATTGTGGAGAAAGCGGCGGGTATGCCTCTTCTGGAATTTCTCAAGCAGCGCATCTTCAAGCCGCTGGGCATGCAGAGCGTGGTGGACATCAACCAGAACACGCTGGCTGCGACGGACGCCACCGGCTACTTCCGCTATGCGCTCGGTCCTCCGCGGGTTGCGCCCAAGGAAGGCAAGGGCTGGCTGTTCGCCATGGCTGAACTGGCCATGACAGCCGAGGACCTGGAGAAGTGGAACATCTCGCTCATCAACCAGACGCTGCTCAAGCCGGCATCGTACAAGGAACTGGAGACTGAAACGCTGCTGAAAGACGGCAGCCCCACGAATTACGCGCTGGGAATTTCGGTTTCCCACGTGAATGGGCACCGCGTCCTGACCCACAGCGGCGAGGTTTCAGGATTCACCGCGAACAGCGTTGTGCTACCTGACGACCATATGGCGGTGGTGGCACTCACCAACCTGGATGCCTCGGACGCCTCGGGAAGAATCTCCCAGAGCATCGCCCGCAAGCTGCTGCAATCGGCTGCCGATCCGAAAGAGGACGCGCGGGTCAAGAAGGTCCTGCAAGACCTCCGTGATGGAAAGATCGAGCGCTCTCTGTTCACGGCGAACGCCAATGCCTACTTCAACAAGCAGGCGCTCGCGGATTATGCAGCCAGCCTGTCACCGCTGGGAGCTTTGCACTCCGTACAACAGGCCTCTTCCGGCCTGCGCGGCGGGATGACGGCCCGGCGTTACGTGGCCAGCTACGAAAATAAGGCCCTATCCGTCTCAATCTTTGAAATGCCCGACGGCAAGATCGAACAGTTTCTGATCAGGGCGCAGGAATAAGAACAGACTGTCAGACGGTTGCCGCGAATCAGGGCGAAGCCGGCGATTTGCCGAAGTGCCTGAGCACGGCCTCGGTCTGGGACTTGTTGAGGATGGAGCTGAGTGCGGCGGCGTCCGCCTGCTGCACGGCGCGCACGCTGCCGAAGTGCTGGAGCAGGCGCTGGCGGGTGCGCTCACCGATGCCGGGGATTTCCAGGAGTTCGGAAGCGCGGTCACGCATCTGGCGGCGCTTGCGATGGAAAGTGACGGCGAAGCGGTGCGATTCGTCGCGCACCATCTGGACCAGATGCAGGACGGGAGAGTGGCGCTCCAGAACCACCGGCTCGTCTTCCTGGCCGTAAACGTAAATGATCTCCTCGCGCTTGGCGATCGAAGCCAGCGGCTGGTTGGTGATCTCCAGCGATTCCAGAGCTTCAGCCGCGGCGTGGAGCTGGCCCAGACCGCCATCCACCAGCACCAGGCTGGGAAACGGCTTCTGCTCGTCGCGCAGGCGTTTGTAGCGGCGAGTGATGACCTCCCGCATGGAGGCGAAGTCGTCCACTCCCTGCACGGAGCGCACGATGAACTTGCGATACTCCTGCTTGTTCATGCGGCCTTCTTCCCAGACAACCATGGAGGCCACCGTCTCCGCGCCTTGTATATGGGAGATGTCGAAGCATTCAATGCGCCGGGGCAGTTCAGGCAGGCCGAGCGAATCCTGCAATCCTTCCTGGATGGCTTTGGCCTGGGGCTTCATCACGCGGAAGCGCTGGTCAAATGACTGCTTGGCGTTCTGCGCGGCCAGATCAATGAGTGACCGCTTTTCACCGCGCTGGGGAACCAGTACCTCGACGCGGCTGCCGCGTTTTTCCTCGAGCAGCTCTTCCAGTTCCGCGCGATCTTCGAAGTCCACCGGGACAATGATGTCGCGAGGGACGTATTGCTGGTCTATATAGACCTGCTTGATCAAGGCGGAGAAGAATTCGCCGGGATGGAAGGCGGCATGCGCTCCGGGCCGGGCTTGAGCCGTCTGCGGCACGGGCGCAGCGGTTTCGCCCGGTCCGGAGGGCCCAGGCGCCGGCATGACCGGCGTTACCGGGAGGTCTTCCCAGAAAAACTCACGGCGATCGAGAATTTTGCCCCCGCGCATATGGAAAACGTTGACGGCCAGCATCTGATTTTCAAAGTGGTAGCCGAAGACGTCCATATCGTCGCCTTCGGCGGCGGCCATGCGCTGCTTTTCCTGGAGTTGCTCCACGGTGGAGATCAGGTCGCGGTAGCGCGCGGCGCGCTCGTATTCCTGGTTTTCGGCGGCCTGCTCCATGCGGGCGCGCAGGCCGCGGGCAAGGTCGGTCTGCCTTCCCTCCAGCAGAAGCTGCACGTCACGGACAGCTTCCTGGTAGATTTCCGGCGTGGTCAGCCCCTGCACGCATGGGCCAAGACAGCGCTTGATGTAGTACTGCAAACAGGGCCGCGGATGGAAACGCGTGAGATCCACCTTGCAGGACGGCACGAGGAAATGGCGGTGGACCAGGTCCACGATGCGGTAGGCCAGGTTGCCCGGGAAATACGGCCCGTAATACTCGCTGCCGTCGCGGCGCAGGCGGCGGGTAACGTACACCCGGGGAAAGCGTTCGCCCAGCGTGAGCTTGATGTACGGATAGGTCTTGTCATCGCGCAGAAGGATGTTGAAGCGCGGCTTCTTCTGCTTGATGAGGTTGTTTTCCAGCGCCAGCGCTTCCTTGTTGTTGGCGACGACAATATAGTCCACGTCCACGGCCTCACGCAGCAGGGAGCCGGTTTTGGCGTTGGCTTCGGCCACGCCGTCCTGGAAATATGACCGCACCCGGGCGCGCAGGTTCTTGGCTTTGCCCACATAGATGACCTGGCCTTCAGCGTTCTTATAGAGATACACACCGGGCTGGGTGGGCAGGGTACGGATTTTGCCAAAGAGATCCATCAGACTTCTATTTGACCACGGAGAAGCGGGGGAACGTCAGAATTGCCGGAATCGGGTATATGCCAGGACTAAGGCCCCGCACTAAGGTTCGCGAAGTGAGCCCTCCCGGAAGCCAGGCCCGCTGCCCAGCGGCCGCCTTCTAGATCCGGCAGCCCGCCGGTTCCGGCCATGGTCGGAAGGCGGCGTTCCAGCTCTCAATTTACTCTTATGTTAACAGGTGAACAGGTGAGTAAAAAATCCATGGTAGCTGGCTTGCGGCAGGCTGCCCCAGACCCTGTGCATGCCATCTAAAGCTAACATAATAAACAGGTTCTCTGAAGCACCGTGGATAGAATAAATTGGCATCTCAGTTGCTTTACCTAGATGCTGAATAACTTTTGGCGGCCCGCCCTGCGCCGCATGGGTCTAAAGAGGAGTCCCAATGAAATTGAGATCAAGTCTTGTGGTTCTGTTGGCTGGTGCCAGCGTGATGTTCACCGCCGGTTGTTCGAGCAAAAATTATGTCCGGCAGCAGACCCAGCCGATTATTGACAAAACCAACCAGCTGGATGACCAGACCGCGAAGAATAATCGGGACATCCGTGACGTTGATGCCCGCGCGCAGCAAGGGATCCAGGGAGTGAATACGAAGGCCGCTGAGGCCGACCAGAAGGCGCTCGCGGCGCGGACACGTGCCGACGAGGCCGGCCAGCTTGCTGATCAGGCCAACACCCGCATCACCAACCTGGCCAACCAGGTGGCGAACCTGGATAATTATCGTCCCGTGCTGGAAACCAGCGTCCACTTTGCCTTCAACAAGGCGAACCTGACTGATAAAGCCAAAAGCGCTCTGGACCAGCTGATTGCCGAGATTCCCAACACCAAAGGGTATCTGGTGGTGGTGGAAGGCGATACAGACGCCGTGGGTTCCGCCGCCTACAATTACAAGTTGAGTGAACGCCGCGCTGATGCGGTGGTCCAGTATCTTTCAACCAAGAACGTTCCTGCCCACAAGATTTATCTCATCGGCCTGGGCAAGGACCATTACGTTGCTGACAACAAGTCATCCGAGGGCCGCGCCAAGAACCGTCGCGTGGACGTGCGGCTGATGACGAACAGCACCCAGGAAGCTCCAGCTTCTGCGCAGAGTGCCGCTCCCAACCCGAGCCGGTAGTCTCCCCTCCCCCGGGACATTGCGCAGGTTAAAGGCCGCCAGATTTTTCTGGCGGCCTTTAGTTATTTCTGCCCCAGCGAGGACCGCTTCCGACCTGATTTTTTGGGGTCGCACGGCCTCATGGGTGATTCTGGCGAACTCCACAGTTTCCACCTAAAATAAGCTCATGAATCCCGTTCGTCTCTTCTTCCTGTCCGCGCTCACGCTGCTCTGCCTCTCTGCAGGTGATCATGCGTTTGCCCAGGAAAACCAGGACAACCAGCCGCACATCATTCCCAGAACTGAAGAGAAAGAGCAGCGCCCGGCGCGCCCCGCCCCAACCCCCACGCCGGCAGCCCAGCCGGCGGCGGAGCAGCAGCCGCAGGCGGTGCAGCAACCGGCGGACCAGGACACGGAGTCGCAAGGCGAAAGCTCGAGCAAAGACTCGCAGATTGACCT
>DATIWA010000437.1:0-2398 GCA_035465515.1 Candidatus Limnocylindrales bacterium
CCTGCTTGTGCAGTTCGCCGAGGGCGCGCGCTTCTTCCAGTTCAGCGACCATGCCGCTGAGAGGATCGCTGGCGCCGTTGACCCAGGCGTCATGATGGTTGCCGCGCAGGACCCACTGATCGGCGGAATCCGAGCCGGGCAGCCGGGCAATCACGTCATACAGACGCCTGGTGTCCCAGTTGGATTTCACAACCAGATGGACTTTTGCGGGTCCGGGCCCAAGGTGATAAGTAAGCGGCAGAGCGCCGCGCCAGCTTCGCGGCACCACGCGGCCTTTCATCGCCGCCAGCAGGGGCTGGGCGTCGGCATAGGAGATGGGAAGCACGGGAATTTTAGTGATCAGCGGCGAATCTTTGATGTCAAGCCGCTTTGCGCCGGGCACCGAGCCCCAGCCGGGGGTGAGAGGATCGCCGGCGTAATAGGTGTCAGTGACGGCGCCGCGCTGCACGCCGTCTTTGTTGCGGCCGGGACCTTCAGGAAAAACGTCGGCGCCGGCGTAGCCATCGTCGGCGGGATCGCTGTAGATGATGCAGCCGAGCGCGCCGTGCTCCGCGGCGACCTTCGGTTTGATGCCGCGCCAGGAGGCGCCGTAGCGCACGATCACGATAGCGCCTTTCACCGAGACGCCGAAGCGCTCAAGCTCATCGTAATCATCGCGGGTTCCGTAGTTGACGTAAACCAGAGGGCCGGTAACGTCGCCGTCAATGGAGTACGCGTTGTAGGTGGGAAGCTGTTCGGATTGCTGCGCGGAGGTGGGGTCGCCGGGCACCGGGGGCTCCTGGAGTTTGGCGACGAACTTTGTAGGCGCAATCAATTCCAGCCGGCGCTCTTTGGGCGTGGGGAAAAGGACGTCAAAATTCTCGATCTGCGCTTGCCAACCCCACTCCTTGAATCTGGCCAGCATCCATTCGGCGTTCTGTTTGTCCCACGGCGAGCCGACATGGTGGGGGTGAGCGCTGAGCACGCGCATGTATTCACGCATGTTGTCGGGACTGGGAACATCGCGGAATTTCGCTTCCCAATCGCGCTCGGCCGGCGCAGAGGCGGCGAAAAAGCCCTGGAGCGGCCGCGGAGGAGCCGATTTCTCACCGATTTTCTGCTGTTGCGGTGGAAGTGCGCCCAGTGTGAGCCCGATCATGCACAATAGGAAACCGGCAGGAAATTTCATGAAACGTTTCTCCGTTGGAAGTGGGTCATTATAAATGCGAGCAGTCACTATTCTTGGATTTGTTGCCGGAACGCTCACCACGCTGTCGTTTATTCCCCAGGTCCACAAAGCATGGCGGAGCAAACGGTGCGATGATCTTTCCCTGGGCATGCTGCTGGCTTTTGGCAGCGGCGTACTGCTGTGGATGGTTTACGGGCTCGTGTTGCGGGCGGCGCCGATCATCGCCGCCAACGCGGTCACGCTGTTGCTGATTCTGGTTTTGCTGGTGATGAAAGCGAGCTACAGGAGCGGGAAGAGCTGAAGGTTGCCGCCACGAACGAAAGGGGCTTGCTAAACTATCGCGTGAGTTCCTCTGAGATCATCCTGCTTTTTTCCGCCGCCGTGCTGGGCGGCGCGGTGAATTCCGTGGCCGGCGGCGGCGGCTTTATTGCTTTCCCGGCATTGCTTTTTACCGGCATGCCGTCCATCAACGCCAACGCCACCAACACCGTGGCGCTGTGGCCGGGCACGCTGGCATCCACGGGCGCGTATCGCAAGGCGCTGAACGGCGGCCTGCTCAAGCGAATTCTGCCGCTGATTATCATTACTTTTCTGGGCAGCGTTGTTGGGTCTGTGCTGTTGCTGAGGACGCGGGTTTCCACCTTCGACAAGATGGTGCCCTGGCTGCTTCTGGGCGCCACGGTGCTGTTCAGTTTCGGCGGCAAGATCACCCGCTGGATCACCGGACACCATACAGAAGGCGGCCCTTCGCGCATGCGGGTGCTGGGCGTAACGCTGCTGCAGGCCTGCGTGGCGGTTTACATCGGCTATTTTGGCGCCGGAGTCGGCATTGTGATGCTGGCGCTGCTGGCCATCATGGGCATGGAGAACATCCATTCCATGAACGGGCTTAAAACGCTGCTGGCAACGTGCGGCAATGCCATGGCGGTGGTGATTTTTATCTTTGCCCATGCGGTGTACTGGCCGCAGGCGCTGCTCATGGTGGTGGGAGCGGCGCTGGGCGGGTACATGGGCGCGTGGTATGCGCAGAAGCTGGATCCCAGGCGGGTCCGGTACATTGTGATTGCCATCGGCTACAGCATGACTTGTTACTTCTTCTGGAGGGTGTACATACACGGGCGCGTGTGAAATACGCGCGGTCACGGTGCTTATTGACCGGGTCCGGTGTATCACGTTAAAATTACAGGGTTTGCCAGAATGTCGGTTCCTGCCTGTGTGAGTTAGGATCGA
>DATIWA010000438.1:0-2400 GCA_035465515.1 Candidatus Limnocylindrales bacterium
GAGGACAGCAGTCGGCCAAAGCCCAGAGCCAGGTGCATGAGTTCCTCAAAACCGCGGCGCTGGACAAGGACCTGAAGCTCAAGGTCCTGGAGGTTTCCGACGAACTTGACCGCACGGTGAAAATCCATGCGAAGTACAAAGAGCGCGCAAGCGTCCGGGCGGGCGGAGGCGGCGGCAGCGGCAGAAAAGCTGTGCGGCGGTAGCCGGCGTGGCCGTAGGCGCGGGAGCTGTTCGGAATTCGATTCATCGCCAGGCGAGCGGCGATGAACAATAAAAGTAAGGCCGGGGCTCTGGTTTTTCCGGAATTTTCAAGTGCACACGGCCGAAGCAAGGGAATATAATTCTTACGATGCCGAAGTACTCTATCGTTGTCCCGTTTCACAATGAACAGGAGAGCGTGACCGCTCTGTATGACCGTCTGAAGGCGGTCATGGAGTCAACCGGCGAGACGTTTGAACTCGTTTTTGTTGACGACGGCAGTGTGGACCGCACGTACAAGCTTCTGCGGGAAATTGTGACCATTGACAGCCGCGTGGTGGTGGTCAAATTGCGCCGCAATTTCGGCCAGACTTCAGCGCTGGCGGCCGGTTTTGCCCACGCGCAGGGTGAATTCCTGATCGCCATGGATGGCGACCTGCAGCACGATCCCGACGAGATCCCCAAATTCGTGGAAATGCTGGAGCAGGGCTACGACCTGGTGAGCGGATGGCGCAAGGAGCGGGTGGACAACTTTGTCATGCGGCGCATCCCCTCGCGCATTGCGAACTGGGCCATGGCCAGGCTGAGCGGCGTCAACATTCATGATTTCGGCACCACGTACAAGGCCTACCGCCGGGACATCATTCAGCAGCTCCCGCTGTACGGCGAACTGCACCGGTTTATTCCGGCGCTGGCGTCATGGTATGGCGCATCCATCTGCGAAATTCCCATCCGCAACATCGTCCGGCCCAAGGGCAATTCGCATTACGGAATCTCCCGCACCTTCCGCGTTTTTTTCGATCTGATCACCATTCGCTTCCTGCTGAAATACATGTACCGGCCGCTGCATCTTTTCGGAAGCGTGGGAATGCTTTCACTGTTCAGCGGGCTGGGCATCGCCTTCTGGCTGATGGTCTCAAAAGTGATGTTTCACATCAGCGTGATGGGCGAGCATGGGCCTCTGCTGGTTTTTGCAGCGGTACTGATCGTGTTCGGCGGCCAGATGCTGGCGCTGGGGCTGCTGGGGGATCTCCAGGTACGGAACTTCCAGGAGCCGGCGCGTCGAGTGCCGTACACCGTGGCCCACGTTCTGCGCTCGCAAAGCCAGGAACAGGCCGTCAACGAATAGCATCCTAAATACGTTGGACATCATACGAGCAAACAATGAGCACAGGACTTACCACGCAAACTGAACTGCGGCTGGCGAAACGCATGGGCCGCCTGGGAACTGAAACTGCCTTTGAAGTGCTGGCGAAGGCGCGCGCCCTGGAAGCCCAGGGCAAGGACATTGTTCACCTGGAAATCGGCGAGCCTGATTTTGATACTCCGGCCAACGTGATTGACGCGGGCGTGAAAGCCATGCGGGGCGGCTGGACGCATTACACACCCTCGGCCGGGCTGCCCGCGCTGCGCGAAGCCATTGCAGAGGAAGTCACCAGGACGCGCGGCGTGAAGGTGGTTCCTGAAGAAGTTGTCATCGTCCCCGGCGGCAAGCCGACCATTTATTTCACCTTTACCGCCCTCGTGGAAGAGGGGGACGAAGTCATCTATCCCAATCCCGGCTTTCCCATCTACGAATCGCTGATCAACTTTACCGGGGCCAAGCCGGTGCCGCTGCAGATGCGGGAAGAGAAAGACTTCCGCCTGGATCCCAACGAGCTGGCCGACCTGATTACAGACCGGACCAAACTGATTGTGCTGAACACGCCGCATAATCCCACGGGAAGCGTGCTGACGCAGCAGGACGTGAAGGACGTTGCCGCGGCCATCGGCGACCGCGACATCATGGTGTTGAGCGATGAAATCTACAGCCGGCTGATTTTTGAAGGCCAGCATTATTCGCTGATGTCGCTGGACGGCTGGAAAGATCGCGTCATCATGCTGGATGGCTATTCCAAAACCTACGCCATGACCGGCTGGCGACTGGGTTACGGCGTGATGCGGAAAGACCTGGCAGTGCACTTCGGCCGGCTGATGACCAACGTCAACTCATGCAGCGCCGGCTTTACGCAGGTGGCGGGCATCGAGGCCATCCAGGGCGACCAGTCGTCCGTGGACCACATGTGCCAGCAGTTCAAGATGCGCCGCGACAGATTCATCGCCGGACTGAACAAGATTCCGGGCTTCAGTTGTACGCTGCCGCACGGCGCGTTTTATGCTTTCCCCAACATCAAGAAGACCGGCTGGGCTTCCAAGAAGCTG
>DATIWA010000439.1:0-7885 GCA_035465515.1 Candidatus Limnocylindrales bacterium
TCCGGAGAGACTCTGAAAACACTGGACGGCGTTGACCGCAAGCTCGATCCTGAAGACCTCGTCATCGCCGACGCGGTCAGGCCCGTCGCGCTGGCCGGAGTCATGGGCGGGCTGGATTCGGCGATTTCCGCCGCCACAAAAAACATTCTGATCGAATCGGCGTGGTTCGATCCTGCCATCATCCGAAAAACTGCGCGCCGGCACGCCATGCACACCGATGCCTCGCATATCTTCGAACGTGGTGCGGATTGGGGCGCCACGCCGCTGGCTTGCGATCGCGTTGCCGAATTGGTCCTGCAAACGGCCGGCGGCGAACTGGAAGGCGGGCTGGTGGATGCCGTTGCCGGACACGTTGTGCGTCACGGCGTCTGGCTGCGTCGCAGCGAAGTACTCCGCCATCTCGGACAGGACATTCCCGACAAGACCATCGAGCACATCCTTGGCAGACTTGGTTTTTCCCTCAAGGCAGTCAAAGGCGAAATGCCCGAAGAGCTCAGGAGTCTGCCATCGGCGAAGGACCCTCAAAGGCAGGCAGCCATTGTTCAAGCTGTGTCACGGAGCACCGGGCTGGCGGCCGGCAAAGTGACCGAACTGATTGCAGCCTCCAAGGGCTGGGGCCCCGGCTGGATGATTGACCTGCCCACCTGGCGGCTGGACATCGAGCGCGAGATTGACCTGATTGAAGAGGTCGCGCGCATTTACGGCTACAACAAGTTCGCCAACACGCTTCCCTCTTTCTCCGGCGGCGTGGTTGAGCTGCCGCATGCAGCCAAAGAGGCCCGTCTGCGTTCCGAAGCGCTGGCCCTGGGCTACAACGAGGCCATCTCGGCCACTTTCATTTCGCCCGCCGACGCTCAGGCATTCTCCAGCGTGCCGCCGGTCATGCTGGCCAACCCGCTGAGTGACGAACAGTCCGCCATGCGGACCTCTCTGGTGCCGGGCATGCTGGGAATGCTGGCCTGGAACCTCAATCGCGGTGGTGCTGACGTCCGGCTCTTCGAAACCGGGCACGTCTTTGAGCTTGCCGGCGAAAAATCGCAGGAACGAAGAATGCTGTGCCTCGGCGCTACGGGGAACGCGGCGGAATCCAGCGTTCACGCGCCTGCCCGGCCCTATTCTTTTTTTGACCTCAAGGGCGACCTGGACGCGCTGCTCGGGAATTTTGAGCTTCCCGGCTTCCAACTGGACACGCAGCCGGCTGAGTACTATCATCCCGGCCGCTCGGCTCGCGTGATGGCGAACGGCGCCGTGCTCGCGCAGTTTGGCCAGCTTCATCCTGATGTGTCCGCCGCCCGCAAGCTGAAGCAGGAAACTTACATCGCGGAGATCTACCTGGACCGGCTGTTCGCGCTGAACCTGCGCACGCCGCGCTACCAGCCGCTGTCAAAGTTCCCGGCCGTGGACCGCGACTTCTCTTTCCTTTTCCCGGAAGGCGTCGCCTTCGAGCAGCTCCGCAAGGCGGTCGCCTCGCTGAATATCGCCGAATTACAGGGCTTCGCGCCGGTGGAGATCTTCCGCGGCGGGACGGTCCCGCAGGGCAGGTATTCGATCCTGTTGCGGGCCGGGTTCCAGTCGGCGGAGCGCACCTTGCGCGACGATGAAGTGGCGCAGTGGGCGACGCAGATCGTCAACGCCCTGGAGCGGGTTGGCGGAAGCCAGCGCAGCTGATCGCCAATTCCCATGAGCGTTGCCGCACAGAGTTCGAGCACTCAGCCGGTCCTGAACACGGCAAGGCTGGCGCTTCGGGCGTTCACCGCCGCGGACGCTCCTCTGCTGGCCCGGCTTGCCGGAACATTTCGTGTTGCCGACACCACGGCTTCCATTCCGCATCCTTATAGTCCGGAGCAGGCGCTCCAGGACATTTACAAATTCAATAGCGAGTTCCAGGCGGGAGTGGGCGCTTATTTCGCGATTGCCCTGCGCCAGGCGCCGCACGCGCTGATTGGCGGCGTGCTGCTGAAAAGCATCGATCGCAGGGACGAGCAAGCCGAACTTGGCTACTGGATTGATGAAACCGAGAGTGGCAAAGGCTACGTCACGGAGGCGGCTCGCGCGCTCCTGGACTATGGATTTAAGGTGCTGGACCTCAACCGGATCAGCGCCTGCCACATGACCCGCAACCCCGCTTCAGGCAGAGTGCTGGCCCGGCTGGGCATGCGGCAGGAAGGCCACCTGCGCCAGGCAGCAAGGAAGTGGGGCGTGTTTGAAGATCTGCTGGTGTGGGCGATTTTGCGGGATGAGTTCAAGTAGCCGGCGCGCCTTCTTCCATAACCGTGCAAGTCGCCACAAACACGGGAAGGAGCCCATGCAAGGCGCCAATGCGGTGTGAATCGCCGTTTGAATTCCAACTGCATTGTTGCCAACCAGCGTTTACTCCCCGGACCTGACTTGTGCGAGTAGCGCCGATTTACCAACAGCCCTCGCTGCGAGATAATCGGACGCATGAAAACAGGGTGGCTCATCCTCAGCGCGGTCTGCATTCCCCTGATCGGGCTGGCTCAACCCGTGCCCCAGAAAATGCGGCCACGCGTGCTGATGGGGGACACTTCCCACTGTCGTGCGGTCTGGATACAGGGCGGACACCTGGTCGCCGGCGACGTTTGCACCCTCGCCCAAAAACAAAAGCCTGAGGTGGCGTGGGATGGGCATGTGGCCATCATCACCGGCTCCGATGAAAAGGCGTCCGACAAATGGAAGGCTGCTCATTCACTGCTTTCTCGTCTCTCCATCAAGCACCACGACCTCTACTGGGACGGAAAGAAAGTGAACCTGGGCAAGACCGATGTTTACAATCTTTATGAAGCTATTCCCTGGGAAGGCGGTGTGATGATTTACGGGCGCACCATCCCCCGCAGGGGCTTTTGGAAGTCCTGGCCCTTCAAGGGCCACTTCATCGAAGTCCGGGACCTGGAGCCGTTCTGCGCAATTTACTTCGACCCGAAAACGCTGAAAGGGGAAGACCTCTGGATTAACGGAAAGGTGTACCTGGGTTTCTTTGTATTTCCGCTTCCGGATTGACGACTGCGCGAAGCAGCTCTCGACGTCGGCGTTTTCATGGAGTGATTGGGACCCGCCGCTCCTTTTGACCAGCTTCGAATCGAGAAGTGGAAATTACTGGTTTTCTGTGCTGTAGAATGTGCCTGTGCTGGCAGGCGAGAGGCGCAGAACACCCTTGCCCAATATTCACTGCTATCCAGACAGAAGTTATGCAAACCAGACAACTCGGCAACTCCAATTTACAGATCACACCGATTGGTATTGGCGCATGGGCCATGGGAGGAGGCGACTGGGCTTTCTCCTGGGGCCCGCAGGAGGACAATCAATCGATTGCGGCGATTCACGCGGCGCTGGATGCCGGCGTCAACTGGATTGATACCGCGGCGATTTACGGGCTGGGGCACTCGGAAGAGGTCGTCGGCAAGGCGCTCGCCGGACGCGCCAAGCGCCCTTACGTTTTCACCAAGTGCAGCCTGGTGTGGAATGACCAGCGCCAGATCAGCCGTAGCCTGAAAGCAGCTTCCATACGCCGCGAACTTGAAGCGAGCCTGCGGCGGCTTCGGCTGGAAATGATAGATCTGTACCAGATCCACTGGCCTGATCCGGAGCCTGACATTGAAGAAGGATGGCAGACGCTGGCTCAACTGCAAAAAGAAGGCAAGGTCCGGCACATTGGCGTTTCGAACTTCAACGTAGCGCAGATGAAGCGCGTTCAGAAGATAGCGCCGGTCGCCTCGCTGCAGCCCCCGTACAACATCGTAACCAGCGACATCGAAAAGGAAGTTCTGCCGTTTTGCCGTGAGCAGAAAATCGGCGTGATCGTGTACTCGCCGATGAAGTCGGGGCTGTTGAGCGGCAAGATGACGCGCGAGCGTATCGCACAGCTCCCGCCGGATGATTTCCGTCCAAGAACGGTCAGCTTTAAGGAGCCGCTTCTCACTCGCAATCTTGGGCTTGTCGAGGTGCTGCGCGGCATCGGGGACCGTCACGGCCACACGCCCGGCGATGTGGCCATTGCCTGGACCCTGCGCGATCCGGTGGTCACCGGAGCCATTGTCGGTATGCGTTCGGCCGGGCAGGCAAGCCAGGTTGTGCGCGCGGCCGACTTTCGGCTGTCGCCTGATGAGATCAGCGAGATCGAGAGCTACCTCAAGGCGAATCCGACGCCTGCGTGAGGCGCCCGCACAGCCAAATCACGCGCAATCGGCGCAGGGCCTGGCACAATCGGTAAAACTCACCCGTCACATGATGCCAGGGCGGATTCGTCTTCAGGCCTGCCGGTAGCGTGCCTCGTGAATGGGGCACGGTTTTACTTGTGTCTTCGGGACGGATGTGCGAAGGTGTGCGGATGTTTTTGGGACATGTTGGCCTTGCCTTTGCCGCCAAACGAGTTGCGCCCAGGACTTCTCTTGGAACAGCCCTGCTGGCCACCGAGTTCGCCGACTGCCTGTGGCCCGTCTTCCTGACCCTTGGCGTGGAACAGGTGCGCATTGCGCCCGGCATCACCAAAATGACGCCGCTCGATTTCGTAGCATATCCCTGGTCCCACAGCCTGCTCATGGATGCAGTCTGGGCCGCGGCCTTCGCCGCCGTGTACTTCTTCGCGCGCCGCTATAAAGCAGGCACATGGATGGTGGCCACGGGCGTGCTCAGCCACTGGCTGCTGGACTGGTGGTCGCACCGCGCTGATATGCCGCTCACGCCCTGGTCAGTACAGAAATATGGCCTTGGGCTGTGGAACTCCGCAGCAGGAACGGCCGTGGTCGAGTTAGGACTCTTTTTCGGCGGGCTTGCCATCTACCTGGCCACAACACGCGGCAAGGACCGAACTGGAGGGATCGCCCTTTGGAGCTTCGTTGTGCTGCTCCTGGCCATCTGGCTGGGCGCGATATTCGGTCCCCCGCCGCCAGGCGTTAACGCCGTGCGGGCAAGCGGATTCGCGCTATGGCTGGCCGTGGCCTGGGCATATTGGATTGATCGTCATTATTATTCTCGCCGCGCTCCACAAAGCTAAGGCGACTGAAACCCTGGTCGAGACCTTCCGCTCCTGTTCCATGGCGCGCTCGCCGCGTACTCGGCTGCACTCTAAAACCGCACCGCGCATGCGCAGGTAGCGCGAATGGAAAACCCGGCTTTCTTTAAGTACAATTCCGGGCCATGCTCACGCGCCGAAACTTCTTCAAAACAGCGGGCATGTCTGCCGCGCTGGCCGCAACATCCACGCTCCCTGCTGAGCTCTTGGCCTGGGGCGAGCCGCCGCGCGCGCCGCAGCCAAACGGGCCGGTCCTGCTCAACAGCAATGAAAATGCTTATGGCCCTTTTCCCAGCGTGACCGCGCTGCCAAATCCCTTTCTGGATGCGAACCGGTATCCCGATAACAGCGTTGCCATGCTGCGCGAGAGGCTGGCCAGGCGGCACAAGGTGAGCAAAGACCAGGTTGTGCTGGGGTGCGGTTCAACCGAACTCCTGAAGGTCGCCGCCAGCGCATTCACCGGCCCGGGACGTAAACTGATCATGGCGTCTCCGACATTTGAGGCCATCGGAAATTACGCGCACGCTGTCAAGGCGGACGTGGTCAGGATTCCCCTGACTGACACCTACGCGCACCGCCTGGCGGCGATGCAGATCGCGGCCGAAAAAGATGCCGGGCTGGTGTACATCTGCAATCCGAACAATCCCACCGGCAGCGTCACGCCGCGGCGCGGCCTGGAGAATTTCATCCGTTCCCTGCCAAAGGGCGTGTACGTGCTGATGGACGAGGCGTATCACGACTTTGTGCCGGTTTCAGCCGATTACATTTCCTTCATCGAACAGCCGGTGGATGATGACCGGGTCATTGTGGCGCGCACGTTTTCCAAGGTCTACGGCATGGCAGGGCTGCGCATGGGATATGCGGTGACCTCGCCGGCCACGGCCAAACTGATTGCCGCGCAGAAGCAGGAGGACAGCGCCAACATTTTTGCCCTGCGCTGCGCCCTGGCTGCCCTGGACTCCGAAGACGATCTCCAATTGGCCATCATGCGCAACGCCAATGACCGGGCGGGATTCATGCATCAGGCAGCGATACGAAAGCTGATCACGATTCCCTCCTGGACCAATTTTGTGATGCTCAATACGCTGCGGCCGGTTCAACAGGTGATCGAGCACTTCAAGCAGAACAACATTCTCATCGGACGGCCCTTCCCCCCGATGGACACCTTTGCCCGGATTTCACTGGGCAGGCCGGAGGAGATGACAGCATTCTGGCGCGTCTGGGACAAGCTGCGTCCTGCGTAATTCCTGTTTCGCATTGCTCCCGCGCTGGCTTGGCCGGCCTCGAATTCTTCTTCTCCTGCTGCCGCCGGGACAACTCCCTCTGTCGTTTATCCATCTCCCCATTGAGTCCTTTGTTGGGGGAGCGTCTCATATGCCATTACTGGTCCAGGCCACAAAATGGGCGACCAACCGGATGCCCAAAGCAATCAATCCCCGGGCCCACGCGGTCATTGATTACGCAATGGCTGCGTCATTCTTCGGCATGGCGGCGTACTTCTGGCGCCGCAACAAGCGTGCGGCCATCAGCAGCCTGATTCTGGGCGGGGCGGAAACAGCCACCGCTATGCTGACGGACTATCCCGGCGGCGTCACAGATGCCATCAGCTATGAAACACACGGCGCCATCGACTTTGGAATGACCGGGTTGGTCGCCAGCCTGCCAGATATCATGCGCTTCTCTCATGAGCGTGAGTCGCGATTCTTCCGGGTGCAGGGGCTGGCGCTGGCTGCGGTGACCGGCTTGACCGATTTCACCGGCACCGGCGAACCCGGGCAGCTTAAGCGATTGGACGAGAGGGCAGCATAAGATCTATTTGATCGCGTGAACGGGTGGTCCGGTAATGCTGCCGGTCTCCAAAATCACTCCATCAACTGATTGTCTGAAAGCAAAGCATCCCGGCCATCGCTGTTATTCCCCTCATTTCCACAAGCGTGTGATTTATACTTCGCTCATCCCATGGAGCGGTGAGCGAAATGTCTTCACAAACAGCCCAGGAACCTGGAATCGAGATGGAACGCAGTGCGGGTGAGGGTTTTCCCGCGCTGGAAGAAAAGATCTACAAAGCCATAGAAATGCTGAAGTCCGCGCGTGAGGCAAAGTCCGCCGCCGAACGCGACGCCAACCGTCTGCGCGAGCAGCTGGAGCAGCGCGAAGAAGAGTTGGACGTGCTGCGCTCTGAAGTGGTATCGCTGCGCAAGGAACGCGAAGAGGTCCGTGGCCGGGTGGAGAAGATGCTGAAGCAGATTGACGCACTCGTGGAACAATCCTGAACTGGAAAACCATGCGGTGTTAAGCGCCGGCCGGCGCCGGCGCGGCTGCCTGCCCCGCTTTGAAAGCCTATCGCCAAGGAGAACTGGACGGGCATGATTTCCCACCAAATGACAACAACGCAGTTCGAACTGGAAGGCTACCGGACTGTGCGCTCCCTCGGAGTTGTGCGCGGCATTATCGTGCGTTCGCGATCAATCTTCGGGACCATTGGGGCCGGACTGCAAACCCTTGTGGGCGGAAACATTACCCTGCTGACCAACCTCTGTGAAAAAGCGCGCGAGGACTCCTTTGATCTCATGCTGCAGCATGCCGCCGTGCTGGGGGCCAACGCTGTGGTCGCAGTTCGTTATGACGCCACGGAAATCATGCAGGGCGTCACCGAGGTGCTGGCGTATGGGACCGCCGTGGTGGTTGAAGCCAAGCCCAGAGAATGACTGGTGGCGATTGGGAGCGCCAATTCTCCAGCCGGCAAGCGGTCGGAAAATATTGTTCTTGACCTCGATTGCGAACGAACGATAATCATCCCAATACCCGTTTTGGGTGAAGGAGAGCATCTTGGCGACACAAACGACAACAGCGACG
>DATIWA010000440.1:0-11741 GCA_035465515.1 Candidatus Limnocylindrales bacterium
ACTACACCAGCCGTCAAATTGACAAGACCACCAACGCCGGCGGCCTGTGGACAGACATCGGCCACACGTTCATTCCGGGAATTTCCACAGCTACCCCTCCCGTTCCAGATACTCCGCCGTCGCCAGGAATCAATGCCGCGCGCATCTTCCGCGATACGCCTCATGGCATCGGCGTAAGCCCCTTGTCCGACGGCCAGAACCACGTTGCCGTGGTCTGCAACGGCGGCTTTGTAGTGGTGACTCACAATGGCGGCGCCACCTGGACCCAGGCCAGCCTCATTGGTACCGTTGCCGGCTGGCAGGGCTTCAACTCCAACGCCGAGTGGGCCGACAACACTACGCTCTACATCGCGTCAGAGAGTCCCTTTCAAGGCTCCGGGCGCGTCGCCAAATCAACCGACGGTGGACTTACGTTCACCAACGTCAGCACCGGCTTGCCTGATGCTCCGGTCTCCCGGCTGGTGGTCAGCCCGGTGGACAAGAACACCGTGTACGCCGCTACTTTCCTCGGCGTTTACCGCACCACGGACGCCGGCGCTCACTGGAGCCGCTTCGGCGCCGGACTGCCTTTTGTGGAGGTGGACGATATCTACGTTGCGCCTGATGCCAGTTTCCTCCGCATCGCCAGCTTCGGCCGCGGAGTCTGGGAAATCCATCCCTGACCTGCCCGTTTGTCCTCAGCAGCGCCGTCCCCCCGGGACGGCGTTGCTGTTGCCGTTGCATTCCCTCTGCCCGAGGTATCCAATTAAAAGAGAAGTTTGGTCGAGGTGAGCGCACCATGAATCGCAGGGACTTTCTCAAGAACGCATCCACTCTCGGTGGCGCAATGCTGGTTGCGCCCGGTCTTCTTCGCTCCATTGAGATTGCCGGACCGCCGCCTTCCCTTGCGCGCGTAGCTTTCGTAAAGACCACTGATCGCGCTGCCGGCGTGGCCCGAGCCGTGGATCTTCTGGAACTCGGGAAGTTCGGCAGCCGCGATCTGTTTCTCAAGCCCAATTTCAACAGCGCCGATTCGACCCCCGGCTCCACCAGCGAAGAAACGCTGGCCGCCATCGTAAAAAAACTTAAGACGCTTGGCGCGGGTCTGCTCACCATTGGCGACCGCAGCGGAATGGGCAACACGCGCGAAGTGATGGACCGCAAGCACGCCTTCACTCTGGGCAGGGAGCTTGGCGCCCGCGTCATCGTCTTTGATGAACTTGACGCTGACGGATGGGAGCGCCTGAAGCCTTCCGGCAGTCACTGGCAGCAGGGCTTCGCCATACCTCGCGTCGTGCGCCAGGCCGGAGGCATCGTGCAGACCTGCTGCCTCAAGACCCATCGCTTTGGCGGGCACTTTACCCTGTCCCTCAAGAACTCTGTCGGTTTCGCCGCCAAAACCGTGCCCGGCAATTCCTACAATTTCATGCGCGAACTGCATTCCTCGCCCGACCAGCGCCGCATGATCGCCGAAATCAACACTGCCTACCGGCCTGATCTGATCGTGCTGGATGGCGTCCAGGCGTTCACCCATGGTGGTCCTGATGAGGGCAAGCTGGTCAACTCGCAAGTCATTCTTGCCGGGACGGACCGCGTCGCCATTGACGCCGTCGGTGTGGCCCTGCTGCGCCATTTCGGCACCACGCCGGAAGTAAGCCGTGGCGCCATTTTCGAGCAGGAACAGATTGCCCGCGCGGTACAGTTGGGCATCGGCGTAAGCGGCCCCGAGCAGATCGAACTCATCACCGGCGACCCTGAGAGCGCCGCCTACGCGAAACAGATTCGCGCCGTCCTTCACGGCGCGCCGGGGGCCGCAACAGCCGCTTGAGATCAAAAGAAGCCGGCGCAGGAAGGGCCTTTGCAGCGGTCTGGCTGGAATCTTTTGGGAGGCGACGGCGAAACTCTATTTCGCCAGCACGCGGGGAACAATAAACAACGTAAACAGCAGTCCCAGAGCGATCAACCCGACCGCCAGGCCAATCCAGATGCACAGTACCAGTCTTTCCTGCTTCTTGTCGGGCGCGGTGATCCCCACCATGTAGTGGAACATTCGCATTACGACAATTAAGGAGTTCATCGAATGCCGCCTGTCTTGGGTTCTATCCTACGCTTCCCCAACCCGAGAAGCCGGTTCATGACCGGGCGAAAGACAGCTCAGCCTGAACGGCGCTGCGAAGAAACTCTGCCCGGAAAGCACAAAAGGCGGCTTTCGCCGCCTTTTTGAGATTGCTGCAGAGACTACAGCGCCCGAACGTTCTCTGCCTGCCAACCCTTCTTACCACGGGTCACGGTGAATTCAACCGCCTGACCTTCTTCCAGGCTGCGGTAGCCATTGCTCTGGATGGCGGAGAAATGCACGAAGACATCCTCCCCGCTCTGACGCGTAATGAATCCGAAGCCTTTAGCGGCGTTGAACCACTTCACTGTTCCTTGTTCCATTTGTTTCTTTTTCCTGAAAATTAATTTTTTTGACGCTGGAAATATCGAGGTTTTCGGCAGGTGCAGAAGAAAAGCGCTTGCAGAAATTCAATTTCTAACGCAACCAGATCATACCATAGGTTCAACTCCCCGCCACTGGACAATATGCCTGCTCTGCCCTCGGATTAGCCTCCAAGTCCATGATAATAAGTAGCTTCCCGCTTGGCTCGGCCGTCCGGCGAAGAAGAAAAACCCGGCTCGGCGCCGGGTTCCCCCGTCCGAAACTATTGCCCTTTATCGCGACTCCTGCGCCTTGGGCTCGGGTATGGTCACCGGCTGGTCAAGCGTAAATTCCAGGAGCGTCTCGCTGGGCACGTGGACCTGGTCTCCCTTGGTCATCACCTGTACCGCGGTTCCCGCGCCTGCTCCCACGCCGGCGCCGATCGCGGCCCCCTTGCCGCCGCCGGCAATGGCCCCGATCAGGGCCCCCAGCGCTGCTCCGCCGCCCACTTTCTTGGCCGTGCTCGCGCCGCGCGATTTGCCTGATACCTCGTAGTCGCCCGTCGCAAGGGGGACCGTACGTCCGTCAATCACCATACCGGTGAGCGATAACCGCAGCTGTGCTTTGCCGCCGAACTGCCCTGATCCCTTGGCCTCTTCCAGCCGCCCATAAACGGATGTTCCCTTGGGCGCAACCATGACTTCATTGACATACAGCGGCTCTTCCAGTGATGCCAGGAACTTGTCTCCCGGCCGGTTGGTGTCGGAATCCACCGGATCAATGGTTCGTATCAGCAGCCGTGTGCCTGACGGAACGACCAGCGATGATGTCGCTTTCGCTTCCGCGGTGGCTGGTCTCGCCGGGGAGGGCGCAGCGTGCTCCGCGGGACGCGTCGCCAGTCCCGGGGCATGCGCCGCCGCCGGCTCGCGCGCCTCAAACTTCAACGTCGCGATATCGCTGATTGCATATTCCTGCACCGTCGAACCCACGCGAAAACTGACCTGCGTCTCCGTACCACCCACATACCTGCCTTTGATGATGCTGCCGTTCTTCAGTTCAAGCGTGTCTGGCCGGGCCATTGAAACGAAAAGAAAAACACAAGCTAGCGCTGCCGTTGACTTCAACTTCATCACCTTCTTTGCCTCCAAAATACGGACCATGGATTCAGTCTATTCCTGGTTGTCCGGCTGCGCCAGAGATGCAGGTTGGATAATCATGTACTCGCCTTCGTCAGCTTCAATCTTCCGCAGCATGGCCGGGACATTCTGGCCGGGTTCTCTCGCTGCATGAGTCATTGTCAACTCATTTCGCGGCTGGCGCAGACATCCTTGCAGCGTGCGGCATCTAACCTGACCAATGAGGCCGTTATGTTTTTTAGGACCCTGGGCCTGATCGCTCTCGCTTTGCTTGCGCTCCCTGCCGCCGCGCAAAACCGCAACAACAATATTTCACAGGCGTTCTGTCCGACAGACGATTGCTTGAGCGCCAACAATTTCTCCGTCGCTCCCGGCCTGCCCTCCACGCCGGTACGCGGCAAGTGGAAAGTCGAGGACTTCGAGCCGTCCGACGCCTCCGTTTCCTGCTCGGTCGTAAGCTACGACGTGCAGCAGTTGCGTCCCGTCGTCCACCTGCTCTGTCCCGGACCGCAAATCTTTGCTCCCCTGCGCGTGCACCTGGCCCTTTCCTTTAAGAATGACGGCGATATCCCCGATGCCATGCGCCACATGCTGGTGGATGTAAACAGCCAGGTCAAGTTCAAATCAAGGCCCGGCGATTCAAGGGCGGAATTGACTTTGCACGATCCCCGGCAGACCCGTTCGCTGAAGACGTGGATCACGTTTTCGCAAGTCAAGGTGGGCCTGGTGCTGCCGCAGCAGAAATAACGGTTCGCCCATGAGATCGGGCGGCCCTTCAGCGGGTCCCGCGGCCTCGCAGGATTGCTTCCACGTCGTCCGGGTGGATCGCGTAGAGCAGCGCGTCTTCCCGCGAAATATGGCCTTGTGCCACCAGCTCCACCAGCGACTCCTCCAGGCTGAACGAGCCGGCCCTCTTGCTGATGGTGATTTCCTGATGCAGGTGTTGCAGCGCATTGCGGCGAATGTGCTGCCGCGCGCCATATCCCACCATCAATAATTCGGCCGCCGGCAGCCTGCCCGATTTGCCGGGAACCAGCATTTGCGTCACCACCGCGGACAACGCCATGGAAAGTTCCTGCCGGATGGTGTTCTGCCTCTCCAGCGGAAATGAATCGGAAATGCGCGAAACCGTGGACGCCATGTCCGTGGTGTGGACGGTCGAGAACACCAAGTGGCCGGTTTCCGCCGCGCTTACCGCGATCCTCATGGTTTCAGGATCGCGCATTTCGCCCACCACAATGATGTCCGGCGCCTGCCGCAATGACGCCCGCAATGCCGTGGGGAAATCAGGCGCGTCGCTGCCGATTTCTATCTGCTCGATCACGCTGCGGATGTTCTGGTGCTCGTACTCAATGGGATCTTCAATGGTAATAATGTGGCGCGCCTCGCGCCGGTTGATTTCATGGATCAGCGACGCCAGCGTGGTGGTTTTCCCCGCGCCCGCCTGGCCGCCCACCAGCACCAGTCCCCGCTGCAGCCGGGTGAGCGCCTCCAGCCCGCCGGGCAGATGAAGTTCTTTCAGCCCGGGCACCTTGGCGGGAAGAGCGCGTATGGCCGCGGCAGCGCGTCCGCGCTCGCGATGCAGGTTGATGCGGAACCTTCCCAGCCCGCTCACCCGGTAGGAGGAATCGGCAATGTGCGTCTCTTTGTATTGTTTGGCGCCATACCCGCTGAGAGCGGGCATCACCGCATCTTCAATTTCGCCGCCCTCCAGCGTGCGGGTTTCCAGGTTCACGATCTCGCCGTGCACCCGAATACACGGCTCCACCCCGCTCACCAGCAGCAGGTCGCTGCCGCCGTGCGCCACCAGCCTGGCCAGCCACTGATTCAATCGTGAACTGGACGGCCCTTCCCCCTTCGATTCCGGCTCTTCCGTCTCCCGGACCAGTTCTATCTTGGGCGCTTCATCCATGCTGATTGAGATTATCACGCCGGTTCTGCAATATTTCTCGTCATAAAGCTCGCCGGGAAGCCGTGGCCGCGCGTTCAACCTGCTCTCAAATAAAAAAGGCCGAGCGCCCCAAGCCCGGCCCCCTCGCCCTAGACAGCCGCGAGGAAACTCGCCAAACTTTTGTCGTGCAGTCAGTCAGCCGAGACCTTCCCTCGGGTCTCACCTTCCCGGAGGGGCAGCGTTAACACACGCGGCCCCAGACACACTGAAGTGCCCTCCTGAAGTTCTCCTCTTGTGGCCCGGAAATCCGAGAAGAGACGCTGTTGCTGAAAACTGCCCACCGGCACGGGGACAGCAGTTGAATTTTGGGGGAGCAGGCTGCTGACGACCCGGCACGTGGTCGGCAACCCTGCGCGCTAAAGCGCTATAGCCCTCCGCAGGAGCTGCACTCTCCTGCCGGGGACCACGAACGGTCTAACATCGAAGTGTGATACTGAGTGCCTGGCAATGTTCTTCCGGAGACCGGGTGCTGGACAGCAGTAACTTTGCAACCGGCTCTTCCAGTTCCATCAATACGCCCGCAGGTTTGCTGGATGCCGCCCTCGTGGCCCCTTTCACCTGAACACCGCCATGTGTGGGAACAACAAAGCTGTGATCTACGATAACGGGAGGAGTCGCTGAGTCGGCATCGGCGTCATAAGGAACGCTCAATAGATTAGCTGCGCCTGCGAGCAGCAGGAGGAGACCCAGCATCGGAAGGTGAACAAGTTGGCGACTGAAGAACGACATTCCTGAGCAAAAATCACAAATTCGCTACGAAGAATAGCAATAAGACCTTGCCCGCGCAATTCAATTCAAATTCTTAGCTAAATAAGAATTATTTGGTTTCTTGGGCCAGCCAACGTGATCGCTTGGGCTTTGCCCCATCCATACACAATCGACGGTTCCCGGCAACTCGCTTGCGCACTGCGCAATTTATTGCTGACTCGCGCGTCGCCAACCCATGCCGGAACGCAGCTCCATGCCTGGCGCCCGCTGGAACCATCTGCAGCAGGAAATTCCTTGAAGAATCATTAATATGGCCGGAATATCTTTAGGCCCGTCTTTGCTATTTTGCCCCACTATCTGTGCAATCAACCGAGTTTCAAAATGGAACAGAGTTCGCTTTTTTCTAAGACAATTCTCATGCAATTAGGCCTTGGGAGCGTAGTATTGCGGATGCATTTGTATCGCTTTGCGAGCCTGGCATGGCTGAAACACCCCCGAACACGGATGCCGCCGTTCGGCTGCCTCTTTTCCGTCCTGAGGCCCTGGCCGCGCGCAACAGTCTGCAAGGCGAGATTCTTCTGATTCGTCCCTTCTCCCTGCTGTTTTTCTGCGGGCTTGGGACAGCCATTTCCGCCGTTTTACTCTCGTTCCTGCTGCTCGGGCATTACACGCCGAAACTTCACGTGCCGTTCTCCATTTCCGCCGGCAGTGGCGCAAACCCAAGAAACCAGGCAAGCTTCTACCTGGCGGCCTCCTCTATCCAGGCGATGCGCCCCGGCCAATCGCTGGTTGTTCGATGTCCAAGCTGCGCCGGCCTGCCTCGCCTGAACGGTACTGTCACTCAAATAACGCCCGCAGCTGCTTCCCATTCCAATCTGGCCTCTTCGGGACCCGCATATAAGGTCACCATCGCTTTCTCACCTGACAGCTCGCTGCCCCGGGGTGGCGACCTACTTTCAACCGGCGCGCAGTTGGAAGCCGAGGTGCCGCTCGGTCGTGAGCCCCTGATCAAATGGCTGTTTGACCGCACCGGACCATAGGAAAGCAGAAGCAAGAGGAACCCCGATTTGGCGAACCTGAAACTCGCTGCCAGGCACAAGTTGCCCATCATCTTCCAGACTGAGACCACGGAGTGCGGCCTTGCCTCCCTGGCGATGGTGGCCAATTACCACGGCCTCTCCGCTGACCTGCCGTCCTTGCGCCAGCGTTTCTCCATTTCGCTGCGCGGCGCCACCCTCGGCCATCTCATCCGGTTTGCCGGACGGCTGGAACTTGCATCCCGCCCCCTGCGCATTGAACTCGATGACCTGCCCTACCTGAAAACTCCCTGCATCCTGCACTGGGACATGAACCACTTTGTTGTCCTGAAGAAAGCCACCACCAGACATGTGATCGTCCACGATCCCGCGCTCGGGGTAAAGAAGCTCAGCTATGCCGAAGTCAGCAGTCATTTCACCGGCGTCGCGCTTGAACTCACCCCCACCGGGTCCTTCAAGGCGGGCAGCGAATCCCGGCCGCTGCGTCTCCGCGACCTCACCGGTAGGATCGTCGGACTGAAGCGCGCTCTTGCCCAGATCTTTGCCCTGGCTGCGGCGCTCGAGCTGTTCTCCATCATCAGCCCGCTGTTCCTGCAGCTCGCCGTGGACAAAGTTGCCGCCAACTCTGACCGCGGCCTTCTCACCACTCTCGGCATCGGTTTCATGCTCCTGGTCGGGCTTCAGGCGCTGCTCGGCGGGCTGCGCAGCTGGACCACGCTGTATTTCGGCGCATCCTTGAAATTGCAGTGGTACGCCAACATCTTTTCCCACCTGGTACGGCTCCCGGTCTCCTTCTTTGAGAAGCGCTACTTCGGCGACATCATGTCCCGCTTTGAAAGCGCTGAGGCCATCCAGCGAACCCTCACCAACAATTTCATTGAGGCGCTGCTGGATGGCATCATCTCGATTTTTGTCCTGGCGGTCATGTTCTTTTACA
This sequence comes from Candidatus Limnocylindrales bacterium, assembly GCA_035465515.1. Taxonomy (GTDB): domain Bacteria; phylum Acidobacteriota; class Terriglobia; order Terriglobales; family Acidobacteriaceae; genus Angelobacter. Next base: position 8,168 of record DATIWA010000440.1, read on the forward strand.
GCCGGCAGCTCGCCCTGGTCGTAATGGCAAGCGTCCTGCTGTATGTGGTTCTGCGCAACCTGGCTTACGCTCCGCTGCGTTCGCGCATGGAAGAGCAGATCATTAACGCCGCCCGGCAGCAAAGTTATTTTCTGGAGACGCTGCGCGGCATCCGCACCATCAAGGTCTTTGGCCGCGAAGACAACCGCAAGAGCCGCTGGATGAACCTGCTGGTGGACACCACCAACGCGCAGGTCGGAACGGAGCGCCTCTCCATCCTCTTCAAGTCGGCCAACACCCTGATCTTCGGTTTGCAGTCGGTCGCCATTGTCTGGCTCGGCGTCAACCTGGTGCTGGGGGGCAGCTTCAGCATAGGCATGTTGTTCGCCTTCGTGGCTTACCAGGAACAATTCAAGGCCAGAATGGTCGCCCTGGTGGACCGCATGTATGAATTCCGCATGCTGTCATTGCAGGCCCAGCGGCTCTCTGACATCACCTCCACCAGGCCCGAGCCCGTGGAACTCGAGGATGCCCCCGACCGGCCGCAGAGCGCGGCCATTGAGATCAAGGGCCTCAGCTTCCACTACTCGGAAGCCGATCCCTGGCTGCTCGAAAGCCTTGATATCCGCATCGAAGCCGGCGAGTGCGTGGCCATCACCGGCCCTTCAGGCGCGGGAAAATCCACCTTGCTCAAGCTCATGGCCGGTCTCCTTCAGCCGCAGGCCGGTGACGTGATCATCAACGGGCACTCCGTTTGCGCCAGCCGCGCCGCGGTCCTGGGCAAGGTCGGCTTTGTCCTCCAGGACGATTCCCTCTTCGCCGGCAGCATCACCTCCAACATTGCTTTCTCGTCTGACGTGCCGGATATGGAGCGGGTGCAGGAATGCGCGCGCCTTGCCTGCATGCATGAGGACATCGCCGCCATGCCCATGGGCTACGACACGCTCATCGGAGACATGGGCAGCGCGCTGTCCGGCGGCCAGCAGCAGCGCCTTCTTCTGGCCCGCGCGCTTTATCAGCAGCCTTCCATCCTGATTCTGGACGAAGCCACAAGCCATCTTGACGTCCCGACCGAGCAGCGCATTGCCGCCATGCTTTCCGAGCTTCGCATTACGCGCGTCTTTGCCGCGCATCGCCCGGACACCATCGCCATTGCCGACCGGGTCATTGCCTTGACGCGGTCCGGCTCCGCCACTGAAGTCTATCGCCGCCGCGGGCCTCTCGCGACCGGCGGCGGATTCAATTCTCATTCGCAGAAAGGAGAGTCGTATGCCAGATCCCAGGGAGACTAGAGTGCTCAGCCGATTCGGAGCACGGGAGCTTACCCCGGAACAGGTGGAGGCCGTGACCGGCGGCGATCTTTGCCGGATCACCTTCAGCCATCTGCCCGGCGGCAGCCAGGATGAAGATACTCAGTGTCCGTGATTGTGTAACCGGGGCCGGCAGGGGCAACTGTACCTCAAGCAAGTTTGAAAGGAGGAACACCATGTCAAGCATCACCGGTAGCCGGGTGCTCAACCGTACGGGCGCTCGCGTGCTGACACAGCAGGAAGTGGAAAGTGTAAGCGGCAGATCAACCAATTGCACCTTCCAGGTGACTCACGTCGGCGGCGTCATTGACGATCTCGTCGACGACTGCTTTGAAGCCTAGCCCGGGCGCCGCACTTGCGGACCGCAGGCCAACACGTTTCTTAACAAGCGGCAAAGGCTATTTCCATTACACCAAAAAGGAGACATCTATGGATCGCGACAACAGAGTACTTATCCGCAGAGGAGCGCGGGAACTGACCATTACGGAAGTTGAATACGTGAGCGCCGCCGCACTGGCCCACACCAACGTGTGCACCGCCATTATGGCTACCGCCACGGCCACAGGTCTGGGTGACGGCGATGGATGCAGCGATACCGATTTCGCCGCTCACTTTTAATGGCACGCGGCCGGCCATGGGCAACATGGCCGGCCCGCCATCTTAAGCCAAGTTCACTGAGCACGACCAGGCTCGGGGCTGCCGCAAGGCCCCGAATTTGAAAAGGAGACAAGAATGAATCAAGACAACCGAGTGCTGTGCCGTAGCCTTGCACGTGAATTGAGCGCGGAGGAAGTAAACCAGGTAAGCGGTTCCCTGAAGACCCTCACCGCTTGCACCGTTGACCTTCTCAACGGGTTCCAGGATGGCGATTTCGGTATCGCCGGCGACTGCTGATCAACTCCAGGGGTGGCGCGCACGCGGCGCCACCTCAATCTTTGCGATGCAGTCCTTCGTTATGCCTTGCCGGGAAGGCCTGCCGCAATTCACCCCCGGGACCGTACGCGGTCCTGAAAACAAAAGGAGATACAAGATGAATAAGGATAATCGAGTCCTTTGCCGTTCCAACGCTCGTGAACTCACTGAGAACGAAGTCCAGGCTGTGTCCGGCGCGCTGACCATACACACGTTTACGCCGTGCATCGTCAACACGCAGGGAGAACTCCTTGCCGGTGACTCCTCTATCGGAGAGTGCTAGTTGGTCCCCCGCGGGCGGCGCTCACGCGCTGCCCGCATTATTAACAAGGAGGCTGCAAATGAAGATCGTAATCCTGGCGCCGGCGGACGATAACCACACCGGCCCCATCAAATGGGCACTGGAACAGAGCGGCTATCAGGTGGCATGTTGGGACGGGCTCGCCTGGAACGATGACTTGCAGGCTTCCATCTGGCTCGGAGACCAGGCGAAAGTAGCTCTTGGCCCTCATACCGTCGAACCCGGCGACGTGGTCTGGATCCGCCGCCCTGAGCCTCCCGCGCACAACCCCAAAGTCTCCGAAGCCGACCTGAAGTTCGCCAGGCTGGAGTATCGCTCCTTCTATCTCTGCCTGGCCTACCAATTGGAGCGTCTTCCCGTGTGGTGCATCAACAGGTACTCGGCCTCGCGCTTTATCAATAACAAGGCAGTGCAACTGCTTCTGGCGGCCGAATGCGGCATGAAGACGCCCAACACCCTCATGTCGAACAATCCCCGGGCCGTGAAAGATTTTCTCTCGCGCCCGCAAAGCCGCAGCATCTGCAAGGGATTCACGCCGCACGTCTGGCAAAAGAGCGATAACAGCGTCGCCGTCACTGAGACCTTTGAATTGCGCGTCGGCCAGCTTCCCGCTGACGAAGTCCTGACTTACGCGCCCGCCATCTATCAGGACATGGTGGAAAAAGAATTTGACGTGCGTACCGTGCTGATGGGCAGCCGCGTTTACTCTTATGCGCTGCGCAATCCCAGGAAGGCGCTCGACTGGCGCCAGGATGCCGGCATGTCAAAAATCGAAGTGGAGATCATCCCCACCCCGCCCGAAGTCGAAAAAGCCATACTCGCCTTCTCCCGCGCTGCCGGGGTCTGCTTTGGTTCGCTTGACTTCGCCATTGATCGCCAGGGGCAATGGTGGTTCCTGGAGATCAACGAACAGGGCCAGTTCCTGTGGCTCGACCAATTCCACAAAGAAGCCAGACTGCTGGAGAAATTCTGCGCCTTTATCACCGCGCCGGAAAACTCAACCCAACCGCTGGAGGAACGGGAACACCTCTTCCCTGCGCTGGCCGAATATGAAAAAGTCCTGGAGCGGAAA
>DATIWA010000441.1:0-3675 GCA_035465515.1 Candidatus Limnocylindrales bacterium
CGCTGGATGTCTCGCTGGCGCCGATGGAGGTACAGATCTTTACCGCGAGGTGAACAAGCAGCGATTTCGCGGCCACCCATACTGAGGCGGCTCCGCTGTTTTGCCTTCGGCTCATTCTCCGGTCTACCATCGAGAGGTGGCGAGGAAGAAACCCAGGCGGGTGATGACACGGCGAGAGTTTCTGGAGCGCAGCGGCATGCTGGCCGGCGCGCTCTGGATACCGCGCATCGCCGGCGGCGAACCCCAAACTGTTCCGGGCGCGAAACCAGCAGCCACGCCGGCCGCCGTCGCCAGAGCGCACCAGCAGCCGCTTCTTGATGCCGCATCGCTCAAAAAGTTTGTTGACCCGCTTCCTATCCCGGAGATCGCGCGCCCTGCGGGCATGCGCCCCAGCCCCACGGATTCGCGAATCCAGATTCCGTATTACCGCATGCCGCTTCGGCAGATTGAGGCCAAGGTCCACCGTGACCTGCCGCCCACGCGGCTCTGGGGCACAGGCAAGAGCTCGCCCGGCCCGACGTTCGAGGCGCGCAAGGACCATCCGGTGCTGGTGGAGTGGGCCAGCGAACTGCCGGCGACACACCTGCTGCCGATTGACCACGCCATTCATGGCGCGCATACAGATGTGCCGGATGTCCGCACGGTGATGCATCTGCACGGCGGCAAGAGCCCGGCAGACAGCGATGGTTATCCGGAGGCCTGGCAGAGGCCCGGCGAGTCCGCTCTATACCACTACCCGAACCACCAGGACGCGGCCATGCTCTGGTATCACGACCACGCGCTGGGCATAACCCGGCTCAACGTCTTTGCCGGTCTGCTGGGCGTCTACCTTGTGCGGGACAGCGTGGAAGACGCGCTGCCGCTTCCCCGGGGGAAGTATGAGGTCCCGCTGGCAATCTACGACCGCGCTTTCAGCCGCGACGGGCAACTGGCGTATCCGGCCAAATGGGTGAACGAGTTTACTGGGGACGCCGTGCTGGTCAACGGCAAGATGTTTCCGTACCTTGAGGTGGAGCCGCGCAGATACCGCTTTCGCGTGCTGAACGGCGCCAACTCCCGGATCTTTGATTTTTCGTTGTCGAACCAGCAGAAGTTCCACCAGATCGGCACCGAGCAAGGGCTGCTGCCGGCCCCGGTGGAAACAGACTACCTGTCGCTGGCCCCGGGCGAACGCGCCGACCTGATTGTGGACTTTTCCGGCCACGCGGGAGAGAAGATTGTGCTGCAAGACGACAACACTGACGGCGATCCCGCGGTGATGCAGTTTCGAGTCGGGCGGAGCAACAGCGCGAAAGACACAAGCCTGCTGCCCTCAACATTGCGGCCCGTGGCGCGGCTTGCCGAAACGCAGGCGGTGAAAACGCGGACCATGATGCTGAACGATGTGATCGCCAACTCTGACGTGCCTGTGGCCATGCTTCTGAACAACACGGAATGGGGCGCGCCGGTGACGGAGAACCCCACGCTGAACTCGGTGGAGATCTGGAACCTTGCGAACGTGACCGATGAGACGCACCCGATTCACCTGCACCTGGTCCGCTTTCAGGTGCTTGACCGGCGCCGCTTTGACGTCCTGGCATTCCAGGAAAAAAGAGCGCTCCACTACGCGGGGCAGCCAATCTCTCCTGGTCCGGGAGAAGCCGGGTGGAAAGACACGGTGCAGGCAAAGCCGGGCATGGTCACGCGCATCATCGCGCGCTTTGAAGGCTTCACCGGCCGCTATGTGTGGCACTGCCACGTGCTGGAGCATGAAGACAACCAGATGATGCGGCCCTTCGACGTGGTCCCAGCCGCCTGACCTGCCGTGCGCGCACAGCACTCGTCCGCGCAAACAGGGGCAAGCTTCCTTCCCGCGGTAACACAAATGCGCCGCATAGATTTAATCGATTGGACTTTCCTGCGCCGGCGGCCTAGCTTGGAGCATGGAAAAGAACCGAACCATCCATAGCTTCTTTGCCCTGCTGCTGTTCAAATTTCGCTGGATGCGGTTTCAGGCCTCCATGCGCAAATACGACAATCAATTGACATTGCCGTAACCTGAGCGCGTCCTGTCCTTCATTCGCGAATGAGCGAATGGACAAAGAGTTTCAATGCCGCAGGCTCAATTCATGCCTGGAGCCGCGCCGCCCGGTTTGAGGTATTTATCGAACCAGTCCACGATCCGCTTGAGCGAGTCAATCTGGTTTTCGCGTTTGGCAAAGCCGTGGCCCTCCTGCGGATAGTAATGGACCGCAACGGTCTTCCCTGCCTGTTTCAGGATATTCACGACCTGGTCGGCCTCTTCTTTGGGGACGCGAATATCATTTTCTCCCTGGAGAACCAGCAAAGGCGCTTTGGCGTTGCGAATGTATTTGATGGGCGAGGCGTTTTCGTATATGGCGCGGTCTTTTTCCGGGTCGCCGAGCAGCCCCTTCTCATACTCCTGCAACAGCGGATCAGAGCTCTTGAGCATGGTGTACCAGTCAATGATGCCGAACTCCTCAACGGCGGCCGCCCAGATGTCCGGCGTTTTGCCGATGGCCATGAGGGTCATGAATCCGCCATAGGAACCGCCGGTGATGCCGATGCGTTTGGGGTCAACGTACCCGGTGGAGAGCAGGAACTTTGTGGCATAGACCTCATCCTGAAGATCGCCGCCGCCCAGGTCTTTGATGTTGGCTTTCTGAAATGCGAGGCCGTATCCGGTTGAGCCGCGCACGTTGGGACCGATGCAGATGTAGCCGCGCGAGGCCAGCGCGGCGGCGCGGGGGTCAAATCCGTTAAGAATCTGTCCGGTGGGCCCGCCGTGGGGCAGAACGATGGCAGGGTTGCTTCCGTCGCGCTTGAGATTGAAGGGCATCCACAGGTAGGCGCTGATGATCTGGCCATCAAAGCTCTTATAGTGCACCAGTTGCGCGGGAGGAACGGACTGCGGGCTCAGGCTGGCAATGGCTGAATAGGTAATCTGCCCGGGCTTGCGTGTCTTGAGGTCGTAGATCCAGAAATCGCCGACGCGCTGGCTGTCCTGGTGCGAGACGAGCAGGCGCGCGCCGTCAGGAGAGAACGCGGTAGGCAGCCCGGCGCTGAAGGTCAGTCCTTCAGGAAACGGAAGCTTCGCGGCATGCGGCTGGCCCACGGTCTGCAAGTACAGGCTGGTCCGGCCATCCTGATTGATGATGTAGGTAAACTGGCGGCCATCGGGAGAAAAGTCACCCGGGCCGGCGTCCCATTGGGTATCCGTGACCCAGGTAAGCTTCTTTGTGGCGGTATCGAGCAGAGCGACGTTGTTGTAGCCGCCTTTCTGGTTGGAACTGAGCAACACCTTGCCGCCGTCAGGCGAGACGCCTGATGCAACCATCAGGACTTCACCCTGATGCGGCGTGAGCTCTTCCACGGGGCCGCCGGCCACAGGAATGCGATACACGCTGCTGTCCGTGAAGCCGATATTCATGCGATTGGCAAAGATGTATTTGCCGTCATGACTCCATTGCACAAGGGCCCATAGCCGGTCCGGCGATTTCTCGTGGGTAAGGTTACGCACTTTGCGGGTACGCCAATCCATGACCGCGATATCCACCATGGGTGAAGTCTCAGGCTTGAGTTCGAGCGCCAGCATGGCGCCGTCAGGGGAAAAACGCGGGCTTTGTTCGGAAATGTGCGGCGTACTGGTCAGGTTGACGGGCTGGCCGCCATTGG
>DATIWA010000442.1:0-3284 GCA_035465515.1 Candidatus Limnocylindrales bacterium
ACGCTGGCGGGGACGCAATCCACTGTTTACATCTCAGCGGCAAAACGCGCCGGGCTCGACGAACTGCTGGCGGTCATTGATCAACACATGGAAATTGATGCGCTTCGCAATATGCGCATACGCGTTCCCCAGAGTGAAGGCAAGTTGCTCGCCCAGATCGAGGCGCGCGCCCATGTATTGAAGCGTGCCTATCGTGACAGCCTGGTGCAGATGGAAATCAACGCTCCGGAATCTTTGGCGCGCGCGCTTGACCGCTACGCTGTAAAGGCCAGGGTGCACAGGCCAGGCGCAGAGTCGCGGAGAAGGGTGAGATAAGATGGGGCCTGGAAATCGCGCCAGGCAATGCGTCTGAACATTCCGGAAAAGCACGGAAATTAAAATGGGCCTGAGACCAAGAAGCGGTGACGGTTTCCTTGGCCACAAGCCCATTCGATCCTGAATCGGATCGGAGGTGATGCTTTTATTTTAGGCCGCCACCATCTGAAGTCAAGGGATTCCAGAAATAATTTCACCTGAGAACCCCGGGTCGAACGGAATTGCTCACAGACCAAGTGTGATTTGGCTGCCGCAGATTTCGCCAGCTCTTTGGCTGATGCGCGTGTGTTTAGATTTGCGTGAGATTTATGTGGTGATTCCACGGTCAGAGAGAGAGGACTTGGCTTCAGGATTAACTCGGCCGCAGCCGGCAAAAACGGGCGGAGGTTGGTCCAGAGTTGCCGGAGGTGTGGAGATCTGGAGCGCATGACAGAGGAGAGTGTCTCTTGCATGAAATGCGCCGGCAGATCTGCAATGAGTTGCGTTGACGGTGGCACGACGCGAATGGTAAAGTAAAGAGTTTGCTGGTCGCCCCGATCCGCTCCTTTCACTACACAACTAAAGAATTTAAAGAATGGAACAGACGTTAAAACAACTAGGCGAATTACTGCTTGCGTCCATCCCGAGCATGATCTGTCTGCTGGTGGTGTGGGGGGCGTATCGTTTTATTGTGTACGGCAAAATGCAGCAGGTGCTGGCGGAACGGCACGCGCGCACCGAGGGCGCCATCGAGCAGGCGCAGGCGGAGATCGCAACGGCAGAGTCACGGACCGCCGAATATGAACAGAGGGTCCGGGAAGCCAGGGCGCAAATCTACAAAAGCATGGAAGAGCGCCGGAAACGCGTGATGGAACAGCGGCAGCAGGCGCTGGTCGAGGCAAGAGCGCATGCGGCTGAGATGGTGAAAGGCGCCCGCGTCACGCTGGAACACGACATGGCGGCCGCCAGAGCGGGCCTGCAAAAACAGGCGGAGTCTCTGGCTGAAGAAATCATTCAATCCATTCTGAAGCCGGCTGCGGCGGTAGGGAGCAGATAGCGGCATGGTCTTACGTTTCAAGAAACTGATTGTTCTCGGAGTGCTGGCTCTGGTTTTCGCCGCAACGCCGGGAACCGTTTCACTGCATGCGCAGGAAGCCGGGAAGCAGCTTACCGTGGCCCAGGAAGACCGGGTGCGGGAGAAGGAGTCCGGCCAGGAGACCGATCCGTCCGAGGCGTTGCGCAACTCGGCGGCGGTCCGCGGGCTGGCGCGCATGACCGGCATGAGCAGCAACCAGGCCTACTGGGTCTCGGTGGCCCTCAATTTCCTGATCGTGATTGCCGTACTGGTTTTTCTGCTCCGGAAAAGCCTGCCCGCCGCGTTCAAGGCCCGCAATGAATCCATCCAGCGGCGGATTGAAGAAGCGCGGAAAAGCAGTGAAGAGGCGCGCCGCCGTTTGAGCGAGGTGGAGGGCCGGCTTTCGCGCCTGGATGCGGAAATTGCCGGTATGCGCAGCGAGTCCGAGGAGACCGCTCGCGCCGAGGAAGAGCGCATCTTGAAGGAGTCGGAGGCGGAGCGGCGCCGCATTGTTTCCAGCGCGGAGCAGGAGATTGCCGCGGCGGCCGGCAACGCCCGTCGCGAGCTGAAGGCTTATGCCGCCGCCCTGGCGGTTGATCTGGCCGAGCAGAAGATCAAGGTTGGCAAGGACGCCGATCAGACGCTGGTGCGGGAATTCACCGCGCAGCTGGGAAAGGACGGAAGGTAAATGGCCGCAGTCGCAGGCCGGTACGCCCGCGCCTTTGCTGAAGTTGTAACGGAACATAAGATGGACCCGGACAAGACTGTCCAGGAACTCAACCAGATTGCCGCCCTGATCGGCGGGAATCGCGAGCTGCACAATATCCTGGAGAACCCGTCGGTCGAGCACAAACAGAAGATCGGCCTGCTGGACGCGATCATCAAAAAGACGGGCGGATCCAAGATGCTGCGTAATTTCGTGGCCGTGCTGATTGACCAGCGCCGGGTGCGGCAGATCGGCGAAATCGCGCGGGAATTCCAGCGGGAACTCGACAACAGGATGGGGATTGCCCAGGCCGAGGTCACGTCAGCGCGTGAATTGAGCGCGCCGGAAAAGAAGGAATTGGAAAAGCGCCTGGCGGGTGTGACGGGGAAGTCAATCCGGGCCGGCTATGCGCAAGACGCGGCCCTGCTCGGCGGCGCCGTGGTACGCATTGGCAGCACCATTTATGACGGCTCAGTGCGCGGACAGCTGGAAAGGCTTAAGCAGCAGATTGCCGGCAGCTAGGCGAAAAGCCGGACATTGAGCGGTCTGCAGGCGGAATGCATTTGCGGCCCTGAAAGTTGGCCGGTCACCGAATAACGAAAATTAAGGTTCATATGGCTCAAATTAAGGCAGACGAAATCACCAAGTTAATTCGCGAGCAGATTGAGAATTACGAGTCCAAGGTCACGGTGGACGAGGTGGGCACAATCATCTCGCTGGGCGACGGAATCGCCCGTGTTCACGGCCTGGACAAAGTCATGGCGGGAGAACTGCTGGACTTCGGACACGATGTGGCGGGAATCGCCATGAACCTGGAAGAAGACCAGGTCGGCGCCGTGCTCCTCGGCGACTTCACGGAAGTCAAAGAGGGCGGCCAGGTGAAACGCACCGGGCGGATCATGGCCGTGCCCACCGGGAACGCGATGATTGGCCGGGTGGTGAACGCCCTGGGCCAGCCGATTGACGATAAAGGCCCGGTCGCCGCGGACGAATATATTCACGTGGAACGCATCGCTCCGGGCGTCATTGACCGCCAGCCGGTGCGCGAGCCCATGGCGACCGGCATCAAGGCCATAGACTCCATGATCCCGATCGGCCGCGGCCAGCGTGAACTCATCATTGGCGACCGCCAGACCGGCAAGACCGCCGTTGCGCTGGACACGATCATCAACAGCAAGGGCAACAACCTTATTTGTATCTACTGCGCCA
>DATIWA010000443.1:0-3729 GCA_035465515.1 Candidatus Limnocylindrales bacterium
GTGAATCAGATGGTGGCTTATGGCCTTCGGAGCTGGTTAAATGCGGATCTCACGCTGTTTACGGAATTGCTGTTTGCGAACGGGCCGTTCTCCACGCCCATGAGGATACCAAGCCGCCGCCGAATCTGCATCAGTTCCGCCGGGATGCCATTTCCCGCGCGGACACCTGCTTTCGGGAAGCCCAATCGCTGCTTGGTCCGTCATTAGCGCTAAAAATGCCGCATCCGAAGATGCGGCATTGCGGGGGTGTTGCGCTCCTTACTGCAGTTCGATCTTGCTCACGGTCATGTGGTCGCCGCTGACGGCGCCTGTCACGTTCACGCGGATGTCCTTGGGCTTCTTTGTTTCGGCGATAAATTTCTTGGCTTTGGCGTTGCCGGCGCTGTCAAATTTCACAACCTTGTTGTCGGCGGTCAGGACCCCGTAGCCGCTCTTCTGGCAGTCGTCCATTTGCAGGCAATCCCTGGTGTGTTTGGCGCCAAAGCCCGGCTTGTGGCCTTCTTCCGCCGCGCAGCTCAGGTCAACAAGATAGCCTTTTACGGTGGTGTCGGCGGCGAACGCGCTGATGGACACGGCCGCAAACAGGATCATGAGAAACTTTTTCATTAAGCTCCCTCGTGTGCTTGGTAAGTTCCGTCTGTATTGATTCTTAAACGACTTTTTGGTTACCTGTCTATCGATTTTTTCCTGACGGGCCGGGAATGCTTAAACTCTTCTGCAAAACGCCCCGCTGAAACGCCGCCCTTACGCGATTTTGTCCGCTTGATGTAGAATCGTGAAGTTGCGGTACGGCACGTAAAGTCCGCCTTTTCTGCCTGAAATTCCAGGCCGCACCTACCCGGCGGCGAACCGGCCCGGGAACCAATTACAGGAGAGTACTAAAACAATGGCCAAGATCGCCAAGACGGCTGATCGCAAAAAGATCATGGACACATCCAAGAGCACGGACTGTCCCAAGTGCGGCAAACCGACCCGCATCGTAAAGCGCGTAAAGGACCGCGAACGCAACGTGCCCGGCGGCATTTTCATCTCGTGCTCAGGGTGCGAGTTCTACGAGAAGCTGTAAGAAACACGGCCGCGGCAGCCTGCAGGCCGCGGCAATCCGGGAAATTTCCAGGGCCGCGATTCCCGCGGCCTTTTCCTTTTATCTCTTTTTTCTTGCCGGTGCTTGCTGTTGCGGGGCCTGGTTCTCCGCCGGGGCGGAAGTCGCCGGCGGCTTGGCCAGCGCGCCTTTAGTCGTCTCCGGCAGCTTGTCGGCATTGGCCAGCATCTCGCTTACCTGCCATCTCTGCGTCTCCGTTAAATCTTTGGAGAATGCAGGCATGCCACTCATGCGTATCCCGTTGGAAACCTTCCAGTAGGTTTCGCCCACCGGGTCGTCGGTCACGGTATGCACAAAGAGCTGCGGCGGTTTGGGGAACATCCCGTTGGCCACGGGCGTCGACTTTTCTCCGGGCCAGCCGTGACACATGGCGCAGTTGTCCACGTAAATGTGGGCGCCTTCGGTCAGGTTGGGCTCGGTGGGCTGAATGGGCGATTGCTGGGAAGCTTCCTTCTCAATCCTGGCGTGCAATGCCATCCGGGCCATTTGTTTCTCAAACGGCATGGGCCGGGCGTCCGTGGCCACCGGCGCAAAACCAAAACGGAAATAGGCGTAACCAGCCGCAGCGGGAATTAAAAGACCAAGAATCAGGCCCAGGATGAATTTCTTCACTGTTTTCGCTCCTTGCTATAAGAAATTGTATGCGTTGCCCGCCTGAGCGGATGTCAGGGAACTTACAATTTACAAGCTGCTTACCGCTTTTGCCAGCGGCGGATGTGCATAGTTTGCGGTTTCTCGACGGGCCCAGCGGTCATCCAATTCTTCATGGCTCGCACCGCCAGAGGCAACAAGGACGCCGATCTCAACGCGGGCGCCGTTCCGTCCGAAGCCTTGAAAGCCGGCTTCCCCGGGATTTCTCTGCCTGTTGGGCCGCCGTATCCGCCCATGGAAGCAAAACCAGTAAGCGCGATACCCAGCGCCCCCGGCTGGCTTTATGAGCCGAAATGGGACGGATTCCGCTGCCTCGCGTTTCGCTCCGGCGAGGAAGTCATTTTGCAGTCCAAGGCCGGGCAGCCTCTGGGGCGGTATTTCCCCGAGCTGCTAGAGGCCCTCCGCCGGCTGCCGTCGCGCAGGTTTGTGCTCGACGGGGAGATCATCATTCGCGGCGAGGGCGGACTTGATTTCGACGCGCTCTTGCAACGCATTCATCCCGCAGCGAGCCGCATCAGGAAGCTCTCCCAGGCTACCCCCGCCAGCTATCTTGTCTTCGATCTGCTGGTAAACGAAAAAGGACGGCCCCTCACGGGCGAACCGCTCTCCGCCCGCCGCATGGCTTTGCAGGAATTTGCCGGCAGAAACTTCGCCGGCAGCAAACGGATGCATCTTTCCCCGGCCACAACCCGCCTGGAGGCCGCGAAAAGCTGGATTCAGCATGGAGCGGCGCAGGGGCTCGATGGCGTGGTCGCCAAGCGGCTGGACCGTGAATATGACTCCGGCGGCCGCACGGCCATGGTGAAGATCAAACGGGTCCGGACGGCCGACTGCGTTATCGGCGGCTTCCGATGGGCGCAAAAAGGCGGAGAGGTTGGATCTCTTCTGCTCGGCCTATACAACGGTCGCGGCCAACTCGACCACATCGGGTTCAGCTCAAGCTTCAGCAAAGAGGCGAGAAAGAAATTAAAGTCGGTCCTCAAACCGTTCATCGGCGGCCCGGGATTCACCGGCAAAGCTCCCGGCGGCCCCAGCCGCTGGACACGGGATGATCGAAATACTGAATGGGTCCCGTTGCAACACAAGCTGGTAGGCGAATTCCGGTATGACCATTTTTCCGGTGGACGCTTCCGCCACGGAACAAAGTTTCTCCGCTGGCGTCCTGACAAGGCCCCGAAACAGTGCGCCATGGACCAGGTCAAGCCGGGCCGGGCACGTGACGGACTGAGGGAGTTTGGGATTTAACACCGTTTGCGATTAAAAGCGTCCCATTCTGCAAACTGAATTCCGTGGGCCTCCCCAATCCATAGTAGAATGCGCCGGATGAGTTCGGGATACGCAACCCCGCCCCCGCCGCCGTCTCCTGCGCAGCAGTGGGGAACGCCGCAACCGCCCTATGCGCCCTATCCTCCGCAGCCCCGCAAGAGCCGCGCCTGGATCATTGTGGCTGCCGTGCTCGGGGGAGTGTTGCTGCTGGTCCTCTTCGTGGCGGGAATCATTACCATTGTGTTTGGGGCCATCAAATCCAGTGAACCCTACCAGCACGCGGTGGCTGTGGCCACGCATGATCGTCGCGTTACCGGAAAGCTGGGCGCTCCCGTGGAGCCGGGATGGTTCTTCCAGGGGTCCATTGAAATTAACGGCGCCAGCGGCAGGGCCAATCTGGCCATCCCGGTGCAGGGCGCGCTGGGTAAAGGCACGGTCTGCGTGGTGGCGAAGAAGAATGCCGGAGAATGGACTTATCAGACGCTTGAGCTTAAAGTTGAGGGCCAGGCCGAAGAGATAGATTTGTTGCAGCCGTCCAATTCTGTGCATTAGGAGACATGAAGTGCCGGAACAACAATTTGCCAGTTACGACGAGTTCTTCACCTTCTATCTGCATGAGCACAGCAATCCGCGTAACCGCCTGATGCACGCCGCCGGCACTGTCTGTGGGTTGTGCACGGTGATCGTGCCGATTGCTGCGGGACATCCCT
>DATIWA010000444.1:0-2795 GCA_035465515.1 Candidatus Limnocylindrales bacterium
CAAAGGGGCGCTGCCTGCGGAACTGGACAAAGAGATCTTTTCGCTCAGCCCCGGCGGCGTTTATAAATCAGACGAACCGACCGGTTACGTGATCTACAATCTGGAAAACAAGGAGACTCTGCCCGAAGACAAGGTGAAGGAAGAGATTTCACGCGACATTTTCCGGCAGAAGTTCGACGAAAAGAGCAAGGAAATCACCTCCGCCGTGCAGGCCGATTTCAATGAGAAGTACTTCGGCCCGGCAACGCCGACGCCGCCATCCTCCTCGCCGCAAATGCCGGGGAAACCTGCTGCGCCGCCGCCGGCCAGGAGGTAAACGTTCTGATCCGCGGCCCTGTTTTGTCCCTGGTGCAGGAAAACACGGCAGGGCCGCAGCTTCCCCACAAAAGATTTGCCACTGTCATCAGTGAGTGTGTACGTTTCCCAACCAGACACACACCTTAGTTTGGGCGGGCCCCCCTTATGTTAGGATGACTTACTTTTTCCTCTTCCTTATCATTTAATTCAGCGACGATGCCATCCAAGCCGACAGTGCTGGTGACCGGAGTCTCAGGCAACCTGGGCGTGCGCCTGCTGCCGCAGCTTTCTGAATTCCAGGTGATCGGCGCGGACGTCCGGCCGCCCTCAACCACGGAGCAAATGTTCCGCTTCGAGCAGGTTGACCTGGGCGAAGAGCGGTCCTGCAACCAGCTGCTGGAGTTGATGGGGGCCTACCGTCCGGAAGCCGTGTTGCATCTGGCGTTCATTGTGGACCCGCTGCGCTCGGGCGTGCTGAGCCGCAGGCAGATGTGGCAGGTCAACGTGGCGGGGACGAGCCGGGTAACGGAGGCAATCGCGGAACACAACCGCATGGTCGGCGGGATTGATAAATTTGTTTTTCCCAGCAGCGCACTGGTGTACGGTCCCGAAATGGAGAAGGCGGTCAGCGAGGAATCGCCTCTGAACGCGCAGAGCCTGGCCTATGCGCTGCAGCAGCAGGAAGCCGACATTACTGTGCAGCAGCGCGCCCGCGGACTGCGCAAATGCAAGACTTATCTGTTGCGGCCGCATGTGTATGCCGGCGCGAGCGTGCAGAACTACCAGCTCGGCGTGCTGCGCGGGGTCCCCGGCGGCAAAGGACGGCTTGCCGAGCGGATGCGCCGGCGCGGTTCGCGGCTGCCGCTGTGGCTGCCTTCCCGCGGCAACTACCTGGACCATCGCTTCCAATTCGTGCACGTGGACGACATGGCGCGGCTGATCGCGCACATTCTTCAGCGCAAGCAGGGCGACCCGCGGCTGACGGTGCTCAACGTGGCCGGGCGCGGCGAGCCACTCTCACTCCGGCGTTGTATTGAAATTGCCAAAATCGAGGTAAAACGCGTGCCCACGCGGGCCATCTGCCGGCAGAGACTCCGGCTGCTCTGGGACCTGGGCGTAACCGACATCCCCGCCGAAGCGCTTCCCTACATGCTGGGCTCCAGCGCCATGGATACGGCCAGGCTGCGGGTCTTCCTGGGCGAGCACTACCGCTCGGTGATCCAGTACACCTGCGAAGAAGCGCTGGCTGACAGCTTTGGCCGGGAACAGCAGCAGGAAGCATCGGCTGGGCACCGGTAGAATTCCGAATCGCGAAAAGCTGGTCTAGGAGACGTGCCTGCGGGGTTCTGCAACCACGGCCAGGTCTTTGTCCCTGGCGCGCTCTGAGAGGGCGCGACTGGCTGCGCGGATATGCTCCAGGGCTTCTTCATCCTGCCGGCCATCGGGATGGAAGCGAAATTCCAGCCTGTTCAGCTCGTTCAGCAGAAACTGCCGGCTAACGCTCATACCGTGAATTAGAGGCGGATTCAGAGACAAAGGTTTTCCAGAGAGCGTTTTCCAGAAGGTCATGTTCAATGGCTTTCAAGCAGGCGCGATTCCCTCTCCGAGACCGCCGTTCCGTTCTTCTGACCTGCACTGGAAAAACCCCGGCGGCTGACGCACCCCGAACCAGGCCGGCGCATCCCACCCGGTATCCCAACGAAAGGTAATGTTGCTCTATGCATCAAGCTGCAACCATTCAAACAGGGCATGCCGGACGCAATCGCACCCGATCCATGACCGCCCCGCGATGGGGCGCGTTGATCGGCGGCAGCGCGCTTGCGGTGGCCGGATTGACCCAGCGTTCCAAACCCGGCATCGCTCTGGCTGCGGGAGGCGGACTGCTTGCCTTCTATGGCGCCCTGGCCCGCGGCCGGGCACAACAAATCAGCGCCCAAAGCAGCGTATTGCTGAACTGCTCGCCGCAGAGGGCCTACCAGTTCTGGCACGATTTTGAAAACCTGCCGCGCTTCATGCGCCATATTCACTCGGTTTCCAGCATCGGCGAGCGCCGTTCCCGCTGGGTCGCCGCGGGGCCGCTGGGCACGCAAATCCAGTGGGACGCGGAAATCGTCGCCGACCGCGAAAACGAACTGATCGCGTGGCGCTCGCTTGCCGGATCGGACGTGGCCGTGGACGGCGTTGTCCGCTTCCAGGCGGTCCCGCACCGCGGCACCCTGGTCACCGCCAACCTGATCTTCCAGCCCCCGGCAGGAAGGGTGGGCCGTGCGGTGGCGCAAATCATGGGCAAGGCCCCGCACTTCCTGATGCGGCAGGACCTGCGCCGCTTTAAGGCCCTGGTGGAAACAGGCGAGATCCCCACAACAGAAGGCCAGCCACACGGCCGGCGGACGCGAATCACGGCGATTGCGCGGGTGCTCTCACCCGCGGAAAGAATCCGCCGCGGGGCGCGCATTCCGGAGCTGATAGCCGAGAAAAGGAGGGCCTCATGAAAGCAG
>DATIWA010000445.1:0-9857 GCA_035465515.1 Candidatus Limnocylindrales bacterium
CATTCTCTTACCCTGTTCCTGATTGCCCGGGAAGCCCTGAGGAATGCCGCCATGCATAGCCATGCGCGGCGGGTGGCCGTGGATTTAACTGGCATCGCGGACCGCATCAGGCTGCGCGTGGCCGATGACGGCATCGGAACGAACAGCAGCCGCACGGAGCGCGGCCTCGGGCTGCTGAGCATGCAGGAAACCATGAGCTACATCGGCGGAACTCTGGAGTTTATTTCGCAGGCGGGGAAGGGAACACGGGTCATCGCGGAGGTGCCCTGAATATGCGAGATCCCGGCCTGTGGATTCGGGCCTGATTCCTATGCGCCGTTGCCGGATCTTTGATCCGCTGCTCCCGCCGCCCGGGAAAATCGCATCTTAGTCCAAAGAAGGGTATTCGGACCCCGAAAAACTACGGGGTTTGGTCCAACGATTCTGTCATCAGGGATTTCAAAGGGGTTACAATCAGTGAACGAGTGAGCAGAAGACTGAAAGTGTCTGCACCGGGCACGGGGAGGTGGAATGAGGGCGAGAGTACTCCTGGCAGACGATCACCAGGTCCTGACAGACGGACTGACAAAACTCCTGGGCCAGTATTATGACGTGGTAGCCACCGCGGCCAACGGTCACGAGCTGATTTCGCTTGCCCGGCAGCACAACCCTGACGTGATTGTGACGGACATCTCCATGCCGCTGCTGAACGGAATGGACGCCATCCGAGTGCTGAAGAAATCAGGCATAAAAAGCAAAGTTCTCGTCCTTACGATGCATTCCGATGCGGCGCTCGCCGTAGAGGCATTCCGCGCCGGCGCTTCGGCATACGTATTGAAGCATGCCGCCGGCGATGAGATCCGCCAGGCGGTGGACACTCTTTTGCGTGGCCGCGTCTATCTGAGCACATCCTTTCCGATCGACCTGGTGACTCTGCTGGCCGATGCCGCCCGGCATCCCAGCCAGGAAGGCCCATCGCTCACACGCAGGCAGCGCGAGGTCCTGCAACTTGTCGCCGAAGGCAAGACCATGAAGGAAGTGGCGGGCCTGCTCTCCATCTCCACCCGCACGGCGGAGTCCTACAAGTACGAAATCATGCGCGTTCTGGGGGTTCACACCAACGCGGAACTGGTCCAGTACGCCATCAGGATCGGCATGATCACGGTCGCCCCTCTGCATCCCGCTGCGTAAGTCCTTCCCGCCCAACAGTCCCAATCCCAGGCGGAAACACGCGGGCTTCAATCCATCCGGCCGCAGCGCTTGCCTCACGCCTGATTCGCGACATGCTCTACGGGGTGTAGCCTCTCGATCCTTCGATCTTCGTGGCGGTCGCGCTCGTTTTGGCGCTGGTGGCCTGCGTCCTTCCGGCATGGTGGGCATCGCGGATGGATGCCAGGCAGGCCCTGAGAACCGAATAGTTCGTCCTTAAACGGCAGAATCTCTGGGGTAAACACCACATCTTGTAGTCATCCCGAGACGTCTGCACAATTGGCAGTCCGCAGCCGCGTCAAGAAACTTCTTTCCTGAGAACCTGAAAAATAACTATTGACACACAACCATTTAGGCGTAGGATGTGGTCAAAAGTGGTAGAAAGTGGTGAGAAACGGTTCGATCAATGGCTGAGTGGTCCAAAGTAGAGCAAAGGGTGCGATGAACCAGAAAAAGCCCCAAATTGCGATGACCGAGCCCGAAACAGTTCAAAAAATCGCCATTTTCACCTCATTTTTATTAGCTGTTGCAGCAAAACAACATGTTCCGCGGCAATCACCCAACTCGAGTGGACGAGAAGGGGCGACTCAAAGTCCCTGCGGAATTCAAGCGTCTGATCGACGAGAAATACGGCACGCAATTTTACATTACCTCCCTGGACGGGAAGGTTGCTCAAGTTTATCCCTTCGAGGAGTGGCAGAGGATCGAAGAGAAGCTGGCGCGGCTCTCGAACTTCAACCCCACGAAGAAGAAGTTTCTGAACCGCACCAACTATTACGGCCAGGTCGTGGAGATCGATGGACAGGGCCGGCTGCTGGTCCCGGCGCTGCTGCGGGAGTCGGCAAAGATACAGGGCGAGGTGGCCGTTGTGGGCAACCTCACTTACCTCGAGGTCCAGAGCATCGAGGCGTACCGCAAGGACATAGAAGAGAACCCGTTTACGTCTGACGATGAGAAGACTCTCGACGAACTGGGCATCTAGTGGCGGACGAGGATTCAGGCTGGGAAAAGGCTCCTCAGGGAGCGCATGGCGGTGGGGAAGTTGGCCATGTTTCAGTTCTTTTAAAAGAAGCGATCGACTTTTTAGCAATCCGTCGCGGCGGGACTTGTATCGACGCCACGGTGGGGCTTGGCGGACACAGTTTGGAAATCGCAAGACGCCTCGGCCCACCGGGTCATTTGATTGGCTTCGATAAGGACCCGCAGGCGCTGGAGTTGGCGCGGCAGAGGTTTTCCCGGATCGGGGGTGATGACCGTCCGAAGATCACGCTGCTGCACAGTTCCTATGCCGATATAGCGCAGCATGTCCCGCCGGCGGGCGCCGACGGGCTTCTGGCCGACCTGGGGGTGAGTTCGCTCCAGTTTGGCGAAGCGGCGCGCGGATTCAGTTTTCAGGCGGAAGGGCCTCTCGATATGCGGATGGATCCGCATCAGGAGCTCACCGCCGATCAAGTGGTAAACCACATGCGCGAAGAAGACCTCGCGAATGTGATTTACGAATTCGGTGAGGAAAGGAGGTCGCGGAGAATCGCCAGAGCCATTGTCCGGGCGCGGCCGATAAGAACAACCGCTCATCTGGCACAAGTCATATCGGCTGCGCTCCGGTCAATGAAAAGCCACGGAGCTCGGGAAAAGATTCATCCTGCGACGCGCACTTTCCAGGCAATCCGAATTTTCGTAAACCGCGAACTGGACGATCTGAAGGCGCTGCTGGAAGCGGCGCCGAAGGTCTTGAAGCCGGGAGGCAGGCTGGTGGTGATCAGCTTTCATTCCCTGGAAGACCGGATCGTCAAAGACGCACTGCGCGACGGCGCAAAGGCCGGCATCTACACCGTGCTGACAAAAAAGCCGGTAGAGGCAGCGGAAGAAGAGATCGATCGCAATCCACGGTCGCGCAGCGCGAAGCTGCGGGCCGCGGAAAGAATATGACAAGTTTGCTTCGCCTGGCCGTGGTAGGCAGGCGAAGCTGAAAGTTTCCGGGGTGGGCGTTGCCTTCCTTCTACTTGGGCGAATTAGAACTTCAGGTCCTTCCAAAATCAACAGCGCCGCCCCGGAATAAAGGTTCCCTCGAGAAAAGAGGACAAACATTATGTTTCAAGGCACGATGATTGACGAACTGATCAGCAGCGTGGAGCGGGTGGAGCAGAGAGCGCGCGAGCGGCAGGAAAAGGAAGCCGCCGACCTGAATTTTTCGCAGATCACGTTTCGCAAAATGCAGTGGCGGGAATCATCTGAGGTGGCGTAAATGGCGGCAGGGGCTATGAACATTACGGGAATGATCACTCCGGTGGACGGACGCACTCCGGTGCGTTCCGTGGCCGGAATCACCCCGGAGTTTTATTTTCAGAAGGCGATTGACAACTCCCGGGTGGTCAAGATTGCAGACCCGCGGCGCCGGCGCGAAATCCGCATGTTTTCAGCCAGCGTGGCGGCGCTCTTCCTGCTCGTGATGTTCTATGCCTGGCAGCACTTCAGCGCCATTGAGTACGGCTACAAAATTGAAGCGCAGAAATCGCAACGCGACCGTCTGGTGGAAGTGAACCGGACGCTCAAACTGGAAGAGGCGAGCTTGCGCGATCCCGGCCGCATTGACGCCCTGGCGCGCCAAATGGGGCTTGATGCGCCGCAGCCCGGACAGTTAGTCCGGCTTGACTCCGACGTTTCCGGCGGACCGGTCATGGCAAGCATGAGTACCGTGGCCGTGATTCCGGCGCAATAAAAGTTCACGGTCAAGTCTTGGGCTGAAAAAATCAGCCCATGGTGGCGGACTCTGGAAAACCTGCTGGATCCGCCATGTTCTTTTTTCCCGGTTTCCTGGTTTCCAAACCGCTTGAGAGCGCCGTTGAAGTTGGGATTTTGAATACGCTCGTCACAGCGGGCCCAGCACGCAAGCCGGCTTCGCCCGCAACGACCTGAAGAAAACGTGGCCAACAATAATCCCAGTCCCCGCCTGTATCATCTCGCCGCCTTTCTCGCATTCTGGTTCGTGGTGATTTGCGGACGGCTGGTGTGGCTGCAATTGGTTGACTACGGCGAATTCACCCAGCGCGCCGCCCGCCAGCAGCAGCGCAGCATTGAAGTTTCGCCGGTCCGCGGCAATATCTATGACCGCAACGGCAACGAACTGGCCATGACGGTCAACGTGGATTCCATCTTTGCCGTCCCTTCGGAGATCCCCGACGTCCGCAGCACATCGCGCATTCTTGCGAAAGTTCTGAAAGCCGACGCTTCCGAAATCGAGGGCCGCATGCATGCCTCGCGGGCCTTCGCGTGGGTGGCCCGCAAGGTGGACAACAATCTCAGCGCGCGCGTCCGGTCGCTCAACCTGAAGGGCATTTACTTCCAGAAGGAATCCAAGCGCTTTTACCCTAAACGGGAGTTGGCGGCGCAGGTCCTCGGCTACGTGGGTATGGATGACGAAGGCCTGGGGGGCGTGGAGCGGAACTACGAATCGCGCCTGGCCGGCAAACCCGGAAGGATGCTGATCTCAATGGACGCCAGGAAGCGCTGGTTCGGCCGTGTGGAAAAGAATCCCGAGCCGGGAGAGAACGTTGTTCTCACGCTGGATGAAAAAATCCAATACATCGCTGAACGGGAATTGCAAAAAGCGATGGAGGAGACGCACGCGCAATCCGGGACCGTGATCGTGCAGAACCCGCGCACCGGGGAAGTGCTGGCGCTGGCCAATCGTCCTACGTTCGATCCCAACCTGCTGAGTTCGGCCAGACCCAATTCACTCAAGAACCGCGCCGTGAGTGACATTTATGAGCCCGGATCAACCTTCAAAATCGTCACTCTGGCCGCGGCGCTGGAGGAGCATCTGGCGCGTCCGGACGACGTAGTGGACTGCCAGATGGGCTCGATTGTGCTCAATGGCCTCCGCATTCACGATCACAAAGCCTACGGCGACCTTACCGTATCGCAGATCCTGGAACACTCGAGCGACGTAGGCGCCATCAAGATTGCGCTGCGACTGGGCGAAGAAAGGTTTGACCGCTACATTCGCGCGTTTGGTTTTGGCTACCAGACCGGCATTGAACTGCCTGCGGAGACCCGCGGCCTGACCAAGCCGGTAAGCCGCTGGTCCAAGGTCAGCATCGGAGCCATCTCCATGGGGCAGGAGATCGGCGTTTCGCCGGTGCAGCTCATCTCCATGATCTCCACCATCGCCAACGACGGCGTGTATGTGCCTCCGCGCATTATTGCCGGGACCACCGCGCCGCGAAGCACGCCGCAATTAATTGCCTTCCATCCGGCGCTGGGAAGGCGCGTGATTTCGCCCATGACGGCGGCGGAGATGAAGCGCATGCTGGAAGGCGTGGTGCTGCGAGGAACGGGCAAGAAAGCCATTCTTGACGGGTACAGCTCAGCGGGCAAGACGGGCACGGCGCAGAAAATTGATCCGGTTACCGGGAGGTACTCGCACCAGAAGCATATTGCGTCTTTTGCCGGGTTTGCGCCGATCAATAATCCGGCGGTCAGCATCCTGGTTGTGCTGGATTCGCCTGACGGAGGGCCGCGGGATGGCGGCGGCGATGTGGCGGCCCCAGTTTTCTCACGGATCGCGCAGCAGGTGCTGGGCTATATGAATGTTCCGCATGACGTGGAGCTGCAGAACCCCAGGCGGCTGCTGTTGCGCGCCCAGGCGAGCCATGAGGATGTGTCGGAAGCGGCGCCGGATTATATCGCCGACCAGGCTGAGCCGGAGAATTTGCAGCCGGAGCCGGCCGCCACGCCGGCGGTTGCCGTTGCGGCTGGGGCCGCCAAAGGCGCACCAGCAACCTTTTCGCCAGGAGAAACCGCGCCGTCCCATGCTCTCCTGGCCCAGGTCTCTGCGCCTGCCGGCGGAACTGTAGTTCTCGATACGGCCGGGGGCGTTATTGTTCCTGATTTCCGCGGCAAACCCTTGCGTGCCGTGCTGGAGGAGGCCGAGTCGGCTGGAATTGAGCTTGAAATCAGCGGCAGCGGCGTCGGCAGGGAGCAGTCACCGGCCGCGGGAGCGAGGGTGCCTCCTGGTGGACATGTGGTAGTTAGATTCAGCAGGTGAAAGCCAGCCGCTGATGTGCGCAGATGAAGCGCAGATTCCAGAAAACCAATCAGGCCAAATTTCTCCTCACTGGAGCCGCCATCTCGCTGCAAAATTGACTGGGGCGCGCGCTGATTCGGGCTTCGCTCATGGCTGCAAGGCATGTCTGCGAACATCTGGGAAATCAGCGGCCAAAAAATCCTATATAAACATTTCTTCGTCGGCTTCCACTCTGCCGCGAGGATTTTTGCGCCGTGACTTGCCCGCGCGCAGCATGCCGAGGCCTGCATTTACGGCGGCAATGATGCCCTGGACGCGCCGGACCGGGCTGAGCACCCGGGTTTCCAGAATCTCGGTTGCATTTTCGAGCTTGCCCATCGTGCTGCCGACAAATTCATCCACGCGCAAGGCGTTCAGCCGTGCCCGCTCCACGATTTCCCCGGTGGCGTCGGCCACTTGGGAGACGTGAGCGCGCACGGTGGCGCTGGATTCCGCAAGATTGCTGGTGATCTCGGCGATT
Organism: Candidatus Limnocylindrales bacterium; assembly: GCA_035465515.1. Taxonomy (GTDB): domain Bacteria; phylum Acidobacteriota; class Terriglobia; order Terriglobales; family Acidobacteriaceae; genus Angelobacter. Next base: position 6,735 of record DATIWA010000445.1, read on the forward strand.
TTAGGCTGCGCGTCTTCCAGGATCGCATTGGCGGTGGTCAGCAGGGGCGAGGCCTGCTGCTCCAGCTTGCCGGCGACGGTTTCCAGACGCGACGCCGTCTGCCGCATCGCCATGAAGAGGGCCAGCAAAATGCCCATCTGCACGACGATGGCGACAGCAGCAACAATCACAAAAGCGGCAACGACAGTGGTCACGTGGCGGCGTCCTCAGGAGTTCTTTTTGCCTTCAGCGGCTTCGCGGTAGGCTTTCCGGCTCGCTTCAACGGCCGATCCAAACTGCTCCTTGCCCCGGCTTACGACTTCCTTGCCGCGCTCCACCCACTCATCCATGGTTTCCCGGGCTTCGCGGCTGCGGGACTTGAGATAGTCACGGCCTTCCTGGGCACTGTTCATCAGGGCGTCGCGGGTTTCGCGTCCCGAACGGGGAGCGTAGAGGACACCCATGAGCGCGCCGAATCCCAGGCCCGCAAGAAACCACAAAAAGTTATTGCTGCTGTCTCGGTCAGACATTCCTTTAACCTCCGTGAAACTGCGATGGTAACACCCGAGATGAGGCATTTCAAATATGACAAAAGGCCGGTCTTAAGACGCCGCGTCAGCCATTGACGGCGGAATCTGCGGGTCGTCCTCGCGCTAATTACGCTGGCTCGCACATCGCGAAGGCCAATCCCTGCACACATTAAGAGAGCGGAGAGGAATGAGTCCCAAAATAGAACTCGTGAATGGGGCAGGGCTGGCCATCACGGGCGGCGCGGGCTGGCATCATTCATTGGTGGCGGCAAACTGGGGGCGTCTCCACAATCGGCCCTGTCCTCTGCACCCCCGCGCCCCGCCAGGGAGGTCCTTTCATGATGGCTCGCTCGAGCAGACTTCGCGTTCCCGCTGTCCTTGCTTTATTGACTTTGGGTGGAATTGCCCTGGTTGGGCTTCGGCACCGCCCCTCAGGGCAAACGCCCGCAATGAACACGAATTTGCAGCCTTCCTTTGCCGCGCGAGAGCAGCCGGACAGGTCGCGGATGGAGGTTGCCTATGGCAACCTGCCGCTCAGCTTTGAGCCGAACCGCGGCCAGACCGATTCGCAAGTGAAGTTCCTCTCGCATGCCGGGAATCGTACGCTCTGGCTTACCCCCCATGAGGCGGTGCTGGCGGTGGGACGGCCATTGCGGTCCGGGCCGCTGAAAACGGGACGGGCAGTGCAGGCAAGGCAAGCCGTGCCGGCGGTGCTGCGGATGAGGTTTGCGGGAGCCAATCCTGATCCGGTGATGCAAGGCGAAGCCCGGCAGCCGGGCACGGTCAACTATTTTGCCGGCAGGCCGGACCAGTGGCGGACGAAGATCCCCACGTATGCGCGGGTGCGCTACCGCAACCTTTACCGTGGCATTGACCTGGTTTTCTACGGCAACAATCGGGAACTGGAATACGACCTGGTGGTGTCTCCCGGGGCCGATCCGGGGCGGATCAAGCTGGGCATTTCCGGCGCGGAAACCATGCGTATAGATGCTGGCGGCAATCTTGTACTTGAGACCCCGGCGGGCGATGTGATTCAGCAGAAACCGAAGATTTACCAGCGAAGAGGGACCAATCTCGTCGCGGTCACGGGCGATTACGTGATCAGCGGAAAAGACGAGGTCGGCTTCCGGCTGGGAAACTATGATCGTCGCGCGCCGGTGGTGATTGACCCGGTGCTGCGCTATTCGAGCTTTCTGGGAGGCGGTGACTTCGATTCAGCGGCCGCAATTGCGGTAGACTCTCAAAACCGCGCGGTTGTTGCCGGCCAGACCTGTTCGCCGGATTTCCCTGTGACCGCCGGCAACAAGCCTGTCATCCCCTGCTCGGTATTCATAACGAAATTTGATTTCACCGGTTCGCGGCTGATTTTCTCCACTTCCATCGGGAACGGAACTATTTTCTCCGCTTCCGTGTTCGGCCTGGCGCTGGACCCTTCCAACAACATTTATCTTTCCGGAACTACCTCGTTTCCCGGGGACTTTCCGACGACTCCCGGCGCATTTCAGACGGTAACAACCGGGAACGACGACGCTTTCGCCGTTAAGTTGAATGCCAGCGGGTCGGCCTTGATTTATTCCACTCTTCTGGGAGGTTCAGGCCTGGACATCGGATCGGGCATAGCCGCTGATTCCGCGGGAAACGCCTACGTGACCGGCAGGACCTCCTCTCCGGACTTTCCCACGACGGCGGGGGCCTTTCAGAAACAATGCGTACCTTCAACGCCGCCCGGCTTTTGCGAGTCCAGCCCTGCGTTCGTTACCAAACTGAATGCCAATGGCACCAACGCGCTCTACTCCACCGTTTTGGGAGGAACTGGCAGCGAGACTGACACCAAGATCGCGGTTGATGCGTCCGGCAACGCGTATGTGTCCGGCAGGACCTCTTCCCGGGATTTTCCCACCACCGCAGGCAGCGCACAGCCTGTCTTCGGTGGAGGGGAAACGGACGGATTTGCTGCAACGCTCAGCCCGTCCGGATCACATTTGATTTATGGCACGTACCTGGGCGGCGCGAGTTTTGACACGGCGTTGGCCATCGCGGTGGATGGATCAGGCAATGCATTCGTTACCGGAGAAACAGGTTCCACGAATTTCCCCGTCAAGAACGCGTTCCAGCCCACGTGCGCGCTTAGGGACGGCGCCTGCGGCAATGCTTTTGTAACAAAGCTGAGCCCCAGCGTCGGGCGGCTGCTCTATTCGTCTTACCTCGGTGGGGGAAAAGACGGGTTCGACACCGGAGTGGGCATCGCGGCCACCAGGGACGGACAAGCCTATGTGTCCGGTTCCACTTTTTCGTCGAGCTTTCCCACCACGCAAACCGCATTTCAAAGGGTCTTCAGAGGCAGCCAAATTCAATCGAATGCGTTCCTGACCAAGTTCACGAGCGCGGGACAGTTGATCTACTCCAGCTACATGGGTGGGAGCGCCGGCAAATTCGCCGTCGAGGCGCTGGACCGGGACACCAATGCTTACATCGCCGGCGGCGGGAGCGGCAGCGACTTCCCCGTGACCCCGGGGGCGTTTCAGGAACAGCCCAGCGGTGGAGAAGACGCGTTTGTGGCCAAGGTTGTGCCCTTGTGCGCTCTCAGCACGGTGAATCGCTCGGTGACCATCTG
>DATIWA010000446.1:0-2917 GCA_035465515.1 Candidatus Limnocylindrales bacterium
ATTCGAGGTGCAGACCTGGACCGCGGCGTTCATCGGCGCCATCCTGCTGAGCCTGATCTCCGGCTTTCTGCACTGGCTGATCGGCGATAAACGCAGGGAACGCGAATATCGCGGCTAAGGCGCTGCCCGGCCCGCCGAGCGAACTCCGCGCAGCCGCTTGACCACCTTGCGCGCGTCATTTTCCTGAAAGAGCCGTATTGCGGCGATGCCTGCCGCGCCTGCGGCAATGCATTCGCTGAAGTTCTCCAGAGTCACTCCGCCCAGCGCCAGCACCGGCATGGGAGGCACGGCCGCATCCGGACGGTGGCAAATCCGGCGCAGTTCTTCCAGCCCCGCAGGGTTGCGCGCTCCGGCCTTCTCAAATACGGGAGCGAACAGCGCGAAGTCCGCGCCGTGCGCCTCCGCCAGCTGCGTTTGCTCGAGCGAATGCACCGAGATCCCGATCACAGGCCGGACCATGCCGGCGCGCGAAAGGATGGCCCGGACTTCACTGGCCGGCAGGTGCCGCGACGGCAGATGCACGCCTTGCGCTCCGCAGGCCAGCGCCACGTCCAGACGGGAGTTGATCAGCAGCCGCGCCGGCGATCCGGCGGGCAGCGCAGCCCTCGCACGGTGCGCCAGATCTTCCAGTTCGCGGACGCTCAGGTCCTTTTCCCGCAGTTGAATGTAGTCAACGCCCGCGGCGGCGCATTCCGCGATCTTGTCAAGCAAGCGCTCCTGCTGTTCTTGCGCGGAGCCGGGAAACTGCCCGCGGTCCGTCACATAACAGAGCAGCAGCGGGCCCGCCGCGCGGGGCGCCCGCGAAACCTCTGCTGGTTTAGGAAGGCACAAAGCTTTCACTCCTTTACAACAACCGGGCTTGGCGAGATTGTACCAATCATCGCGCCGGAGGCAACTTGCCGGACGCCGGCGTGCTCTTTTGATTAATGCCGCTCTCGCTGCCGCTGCAAGTGGTCTGGCTGTTCCTGCTCGCGATTCCCGTGGCCTGCATCGCCTGGACGGTCACCCATGAAGAAGTTTTTCGCGAGCCGCGCGATTACTGCATCCGGCAGAGCGAGCGCAGCCCGTCTCCCTGGCGGCGCAAGTTCTTCTTTCTCTTCACCTGCGAGTACTGCTTCAGCCATTACGTGGCCGCGTTCTTTCTCATCATCACGCGTTACAAGCTGCTCTACCAGGACTGGCGCGGGTATCTCATCGGCGGCTTTGCCCTGGTCTGGATCGCCAACCAGTACATGAGCCTCTACGGCCGGCTCCGTCTGGACATCCGCCGCGAGCGCGTGGAGATCAGCGAAGTGGAGCAGAAGGTGGCGGAAAAGCAGCAAGAGCAGGAAACGCCCCGCGCTGCCTGAGAAATTGCACCGCCGGCGCGGCAATATGCGGCCATAAATTCCCTGTATATGCCTCATAAGGTTATTTAATTGGCAGCGGCCAGAGTCTCCGCGATACCCTATTGAGTACTAGCCCTTCGAATTCCAGAGACAGGCCCATTTCAAAAAACTTCATTTCCGCGGAGAACTATGTCGAACGAGCTGCGTAATTTTCTGACCCTTTCCTATGACGAACTGGAAGAGCTGAACCTGCAAGCCAAGGAACAGCGCAAGAACCGCGTTGAGTTCCACAAGATCCAGGAAGAGCGCCTCAAGTACCTGACCGACGAGAAGCGCATCAAGGCCGTGACCGTGCTGTTCAGCGACCTGGAAGGCCGCCTGCACATGCTCGATTACGACAAGAAGTTCCTGGTCAAGAGCTGGGACAACCTGACCTTTGACGGTTCCTCCATCCGCGGCTTCACCGCGCAGCGGGAAAGCGACCTGCGCCTGGCCATGGACTGGAGCGCCTTCTACTGGGCGCCCTCAGACATCTTTGGCCCCGGCAAGGTCCTGGTCTTCGGCGACGTGATTGACAAAGGCGGCCAGCCCTACAGCGCGGACATCCGCGGCCTGCTCAAAAAGTTCGCCGGCGACATGTTCAAGAAAGAGGGCTACACGCTCAACGCCGCCAATGAAATCGAAGGCTTCTTGTTCAACGGCTCCGACGCCGAGCGCCGCTACCACGAAACCGGCAGGTTCGAGTACGTGAACACCGGCGGCTACTACCACTCGCTGCCCGGAGACCCGCTGCGCAGCTTCATTGACACCACCGCGGAAGTGCAGCGCGCCATGGGCTTCCAGAATGAGAAAGACCATCCGGAAGTGGCGCCTTCGCAGTTTGAGATCAACTACGGTTATGGCGAAGTGGTGGCCGCGGCCGACCAGATCCAGCTTTACAAGCTCATCTGCCGCCAGGTGGCCACCAAAATGGGCTTCACCGCCTGCTTCCTTCCCAAGCCGGTTGTCGGCGTGAACGGCAACGGCATGCACACCAACGTCTCCATCAGCAAGAACGGCAAGAACCTGTTCTGGGACCCCAGGGGCGAAGAGAAGCTCAGCGAGAGCGCATGGCAGTTTGTGGACCGCATCCTGACCCACGCCAACGATATCTGCCTGCTGCTGAACGCCAGCGTGAACGCCTATCGCCGGCTGGACCCGCACTTTGAAGCGCCCAACCAGATCAAGGCCTCGCCGGTGGACCGCGGCTCCATGATCCGCATCCCCATCGGCAACGAGAAGAGTTCGCGCGTTGAGGTCCGCTCCGTCGCCCCGGACGCCAATCCTTACATGGTCATGTATTCCATTTTCAGGACCGGCATTCAGGGCCAGATCTCGCGCATCAAGAACCTGCGCCAGGCCGAACGCTACCTGCCGGACAATATCTATACGGCCATTGACGGCTTCCGCAAAGCCGAGTGGACCACCAAGCTGTTCGGCGAAGACGTGAAAGGCCGCTACGCCGACCTCAAACAGGCTTCAGCCGACCGCTGCTCCCGCCTGCTGGGTACGTTCGTCAAGGCGCCGGAAGTCCAGTACCACCACGACGT
>DATIWA010000447.1:0-6133 GCA_035465515.1 Candidatus Limnocylindrales bacterium
CACCACGATGAAGCCGATGGGATAAAAGGCAAAGGCGATGAACTGCTGCACGGGGCCATCACCCAGGTAGCTCAGGGCCAGGGCCACAGCGAGGCCGGTGAGCCCCATGCTGATGCCGCCGGCGAACCCCGAAAAGGCAAGCCCCATGGTTGTCCGTGCGAGCTCATCGCGGGCGTTGGCTATGACTTCCTCAAAAATCTCACGAGCGGTGCGGCGGGTGCTGCTTTCCTGGATCATTCCCGATGAGATGCAGGACCGCAAAGCCGCTGTGGCTTAAAGGGCGCCAATAACAATTTCACAGGGTTTTCACAGTCTCTTAACCATCGCGTCCATCTTGCGGACTATATGTTAGTCAACCGAAATGCCTCACTGCCAAAGCCAGGGGCTCCGCACCTCTTCCACACACCGGAGCCCCTGCGACTCTCGCGGCTCCGGCCTTTTACCCAGGAATCATCGAAAGACTCCTCCCAAACAATGTGCAGAGAACGAAAGGAAGCTTCACGGCGCCACGGTGCGAATTTGTACGAATCGTATTTATTCGAATTGACATAACGACTATCAAAGTATAAAAACGCATCCCATGCGTAAGACGACCCTGTTGCTAGTGCTCCTATGCCCCTTGTTCCTTCGCGCCCAGGCCGGCAGCGCCGACCTGACCGGCCAGGTACTGGACGCCTCCGGCGCCGCTATTCCCAATGCCCGAATCACCCTTACAGGGATGGAAACAGGCGTCTCCATGACCACAACCTCCACTTCCGAGGGCATTTATGAGTTCTCGGGTGTGCGTCCTGGCGCATACAAGCTTGCGGTGCAGGCCCATGGGTTCAGTCGCTCGGAGCAAAGTGGGATCGTTCTGCATACCGGGGACCGCGCCCGCGTGGATCCGCGGCTGGCCGTGGGGTCAGCGCATGAAGTAGTGGTGGTTTCGGCCGACGCGCCGCTGCTCCAGGCCGAGTCCGGCAGCCTTCGCCAGGTCATAACCCGCGAGAAGATCCAGAACATCCCACTGAATGGCCGCAATTTCGTCACCCTGGCAACTCTTGCCCCGGGCGTAGCCTTGCCCCCGGGCACACTGCTGCCGCGCATCAACGGCGGGCGGCCGCGCACCAACGAATACCTTTTCGACGGCATCACTGCCCTGCTGCCTGAGCCCGGCCAGGTCGTGTTCTTCCCGGTCGTGGATGCCATCCAGGAATTCAGCGTGGAAAGCAACAGCGTCCCGGCCCAGTTCGGCCGCTTCAACGGCGGTGTGGTGAATCTTTCCACCCGCGCCGGGACCAACAATTTTCACGGGAGCGCGTTCGAATTCGTGCGCAATGAGGCCTTCAACGCGCGCGACTTTTTTGCGCCTGCCAATCAGCGCAAGCCGGAATTTCGCCGGAACCAGTTCGGCGCCACGCTGGGCGGTCCTCTGGCCCGCAATCGCACGTTTTTCTTTGCTGATTATCAGGGCAGCCGGCAGGCCATCGGCGTAACGCGAATCTCCACGGTCCCGACGCTGCTGCAACGTCAGGGCATTTTTACGGAGCCGATCAACGGCAAAGTCGTCCCCATCTTTGACCCCGCGACGACCGCGCCCGATGGCAGCGGAGGATTTACCCGCGCCCAGTTCACCAACAACACAGTCCCCTCGGGACGCCTTGACCCGGTGGCCATGGCAGTGCTCAATCGCTATCCACTCCCGAATTTGCCGGGGACGGCGAACAACTTTGTGCGTGTTGCATCCGACCAGGACAACCAGGACCAGTTTGACCTCCGCCTGGACCATCACTTCGGCGAGCGCGACCAGTTTTTCTCGCGCTATTCCATTTTCCATGACAACGCCAACCCGGCTGCTCCCCTGCCCGATGGCAGCGGCAAGATCGCAACTGTTTCCGGAGGCACAGGCGCCCCCGGACCGACCGATACCCTCGGGCAGCAGTTTGTGGGCAGTTATACGCATGAATTCGACGCTTTCAAGCTGAACGAACTGAGATTGGGCTACACCCGCCGCGGCGTCACGCGCACCGGAGTGGTGCTGGGCGCACCGGCTTCTCAGGCTCTGAGCCTGCCGGGAATCCCCGAAAATGCCAACTTCACGGATGCCCTGCCTTCCTTCAACATTACGGGAATCCAGACGATTGGCTCCACGGCCAGCACGTTTTTGCACTCGCGAACCGACGTGACTGAGCTGGTGGATAACTTTTCATGGCAGAAGGGCAAACACAGCCTGAAGTTTGGAGGCGATTTCCGCTGGGAACGTCTGGATATCTTCCAGCCTCCTAATCCCGCGGGCACGTTTCAGTTCACCCAGCTCTTTACCGATCTTCCCGGCACCACGGCCACCGGAAACGCGCTGGCCAGCTTCCTGCTCGGGCAGGTGCAGCAGTTCCAGTTCGACTTCCAGGGGAACACCATGCGGCCTCGAGCACACATCGCCGAGCTGTTCGTGCAGGATGACTGGAAGGTCACCCGTCGCCTGACCGTGAACGCCGGGACCCGCTACACGCTGAATTTTCCTTCCACGGAGGTCGACAACCAGGGAGCGGTATTCAACCTGACTACGCGCAAACTGGATTTTCTGGGCCAGAACGGGTTTCCGAAGAGCGCGCGCGAACTGCACTGGCTGGATTTTGGGCCTCGTGCGGGAATCTCATACCTCGCCACCAGCAGAACAGTGGTTCGCGGCGGCTATGGCATGGTATGGATCGAGCAGGCGGGCATCACCACCCCGTTCACGGCGCCCCAGTTCCCATTCCTGCAAACGGTATCGCAGCGAACGCTGAACAATATCACGCCGGCGTTCCAGCTTTCGGCGGGGCCCACCGTCGCGCCCATTCCGCTGACGCCAGACGCGGGGCTGGGTCAGGGGGTGTTTGCCGTGAACCGCGGTCTCGGTTCAGGGTACGTCCAGCAATGGAACGTGGCTGTGGAACATCAGATCTCAAAGAATGTTTCTCTTGAATTTGGCTACGCGGGCAATCACATTGTGCATCTCGGGCTGCCCGATGTGAACATCAACCAGCTCACGCCGGACCAGCTTGCCCAGGGCAACACGCTTCTGCAGAGCGTGCCCAATCCCTTCTTTGGCATCCTGCCGGCCAGTTCGTCTCTGGGAGGACCGACGATTACGAAGGCGCAGCTGCTCAAGCCGTTTCCGGAATTCACCAACGTCGCGCTCTATCGGAACAACGTCGGCAGCTCGCACTATGAGGCTTTTGAGGCACGGCTGGAGCAGCGCATGTCCCACGGCCTCTCCTACCTGATCAGCTACACGCATTCCAAGCTTATTGATGAAGCATCATCAGTCTTTGACGCTTCCGTGCTGACCGGACCGGTTGCCAATTTCCCGGTCGCGAACAGCTTCGACCTGCGCCGCGAGCGCGATTCTTCCTCAGGCGATCTCCCCAACGTTCTCAGCGCCAGTTACACCTGGAATTTGCCCGTTCATGTGAGTGGCTGGGTCGGAACGCTCACCGATGGCTGGCAGATCGCCGGAGTCATCAGCATTCAATCGGGACTTCCGCTGGCCATTACCCAGGCGACGAATTTCAACGCCTTTGCCGGATACGGTGTTCAGCGCCCCAACCTCAATGGCGAGCCGAACCTTTCACCGGGGCAAAGATCGCCCGCGCATTTCTTTAACACGGCGGCGTTCTCCGTGGCGCCGCAATTCACTCTGGGCAGCAGTTCCCGCAATCCCGTTCGGGGACCGGCTTTTCGCAATGGCGACATCGCGTTCATCAAGAACTCAAAGCTGAAGGAAGGCATCAACCTGCAATTGCGCACAGAGATCTTCAACCTTACCAACACCCCGGCATTCGCCCAGCCCAACGGAGGACTGGGTTCGCCGGGATTCGGCAGCATCAGTTCAACCATCACGAATCCGCGGGTGGTGCAACTGGGAGCAAAGGTGGTCTTTTAAAGGGCCTTCTTTAAAGGTCAAAGCTGCTTCAGGGATGCCTGGGCCCAATGCTGGCGGGCCATGCGCCACGTGTGCCACAGGATTCTGAGAGTGGCCATGACCGGGATGGAAAGGAACACTCCGATGACCCCCGCCACTTCACCGCCGGCAAAGACGCCAAACAGCACCAGCAGGGGATGCATCTCCAGCGTGCTTCCCATGATGCGGGGAGAGATCACGTAGTCCTGAATACCGCGCCAGACCAGCAGGAAGATGATGAGCCAGAAGACATGCCCGTAGCCGGCCATGAAAGCCACTGCGATCACGGCCAGCCCGCCAATCACCGGTCCCACCACGGGAATGAACTCCAGCGCGCCGGCCCCGGGCCCCAGAGCAATGGCATAAGGAACACGCATCGCGGAAAATATCAGCGTCAGAACCACCATGGCCAGGCCGGCAAAGATCAGTTGCGCGCGAATGAAGTGGGCCAGCATGGTGTTCATCTCTTCAACCGTAGCGGCGACGATTTTACGGTTGCCGCGGTCTTCCACGGAGTTGATGGCCATCTCGGCAAACATTCTTCCGTCTTTGAGGAAAAAGATCGCCAGAATGGGCACCAAAAGGAGCCACCACGTGTTCTCCACGGTGGTTACGGCGCGCAGGACAAAGTTTTGTGTCGCGCTCACCAGTTCGCCGCGATGCTCTTGCATGTAATCGGTGACCCGCTCGATAGTTTGCTGGCTCCACCCATGCTGCGCGCCAAGCTGCTTGGCGAGATTTCCGGAACTGATCTTTTCCAGTAACTCGGGCGTCTGCTGGACCAGCTTTTGGGCTTCGTCCATTACGGGCGGCCCTGCCGTAACGAATAACACCGTGACACCGGCCACGAAGATCAGATACACGACCGCGATGGCGGCGCCGCGTGAACCGCGAAACCACTTTTCAAATTTCCCCACTGGCGCCTCGAGGAGGTAGGCAAAGAAGACCGCGAACAGGAAGGCAATGATCGCCCGCCATGCGGCATAAAGAAAGAGCAGCGCCAGGGCAAACACCACGGCGGTAAATATCGCCTGCGCGGTTCGCTTGTCGAAGACTTTGATCATGCAGTGGGACAAAGACCCGGAGACGCGAAAGGCACGCCCTGAATCCTCGCTGATTGTACAGCAGGGGAGGCGGTTGCGAATGAATCCAGCCGCCTCCAGCGGCGCAAAACGCGCGGCAAGGCGGGGCTGCAGCCGGACATTTTTCGTCAAGGAATCGCGCCAGCCGGCCTCGCCTGCGATAATTCTCTTGAGACGCATGCCAGAACTTCCCGAAGTAGAGACGATTGCCAACGGCCTGAACAAGCGGGTCGCCGGCGACCGCATTGAGACGGTGTGGATCGGCAGCAAGCCGGAGCCGCTCAAGACGCCCGCCGCGGTGATGGCACGCGCGCTGGAGGGCGCGCGGGTGGACCGCGTACACCGCGTGGGCAAACACATTGTGTTTGATCTGTCCTCAGGCAACTCAGCGCCGGCGCAGTGGATTGTGCATCTGGGGATGACCGGACGCATGCTGGTGGCCGCTCCGGAATCAGAACTGCCCAGGCACACCCATCTGGTGGCGAAGATGGCCTCCGGCCGGGAGCTGCGCTTTGTTGACCCCCGGCGTTTTGGCCGTCTGGAGGTGCGCAAGAGCGCATTCAGCGGTCCGGGAGCCGAACCTTTGAACATCACTGCCGCCGGATTCGCGGCCCTGTTTCATAAAAGCAGGTCGCTCATCAAGGCCGCTCTTCTGAACCAGAGGTTCCTGCATGGCGTCGGCAATATCTATGCAGATGAAAGCCTGTTTCGCGCCGGCATACGCCCCCGCCGGAGGGCAAACACGCTCACCCGTGCCGAGCTTGATAAGCTGCATGCGGCAGTGCAGGAAGTTTTAAAGGAGGCCATCGCCGCCGGCGGGTCCTCAATTTCCGACTATGTTGATGCGGAGGGCGAAGCCGGCTTCTTTCAGTTCCAGCACCGCGCCTATGGGCGTGAAGACGAGCCGTGCCCGGTCTGCCGCACGCCTATCAAAAAGATCGTGGTCGCAGGGCGGGGGACACATTACTGCCCCAAATGCCAGAAGTAACCGTGGGCCGCAAAAAAGCAGCGCGGCCGGTACAGGCAAACTATAATGTTGGCATGAAAAAAGTGGTCCACGCCGCCTGCCCGCATGACTGCCCTGACGCTTGCGGAGTGCTGGTCACCGTTGAAAACGGGCGCGCTACCC
>DATIWA010000448.1:0-3328 GCA_035465515.1 Candidatus Limnocylindrales bacterium
GACGCAAAGAAGCGAACTTTTTACGGCAATCTCGTAATCCTCCCCACGAGTTTGCGCAAAATGCCATGATGGCCAACGGACAGATTGCATGACGCTTGCGGTAAAAGTTGCGGGCAGAACTGACGTGGGCTGCGTGCGCGCGAACAACGAAGATAACTTCGGGTATGACTCGCGCTACGGCATCTTTGTGGTTTGTGACGGTATGGGAGGGCAGGCCGCGGGCGAGGTCGCCAGCAAGATGGCGGTTGACGTTTTGCTGAAATATTTCCGGCAGGCGGCGCAAGTCGCCCAGTTGTCCGGCAGCGCGTCACCGGCTGACGCCAAATCATTGGCGGAAGCCATTCACCTCGCCAATCGCACCATATTTGAGGCCGGACAGGGACAGATGGGCAGGTCGGGAATGGGGTCAACAATCGTGGCGGCCCTGGTGCGCGGCCATTCCATGTCCATTGGGCACGTGGGCGACAGCCGCATTTATCTAGTGCGCAAGGGATCAATCCAGCAACTCACGCAGGACCACTCGCTGGTCATGGAGCAGGTCCGGCTGGGCTATATCACGCAGGAACAAGCGGAGAAATCAGAGCTGCAAAACGTGATCCTGCGCGCCCTGGGCACCGAAGCAGAAGTGGAAGCCGACGTTGAGGATCTGGTCGCCCTGCCGGGCGACATCGTGCTGATGACATCCGACGGCCTCACCCGGCACGTGCAGGATGAAGAAATCCTCTCAATCGTGAGCGGCAGCCGCAACCTGGAAGCGGCGTGCGGCAATCTGGTGGAGGCAGCACGGCAACAGGGCGGAGACGACAATATCACCTGCCTCCTTTTGAAAATTGTAGAAAGACCCTGGTACAAGGACATTCTGAGCAAATTGTTTCCCGGAGGGCCGCAATGGCAAAACTCTATTTGAAATTCGAGCAGTCCGTGCTTAAAGAGGTGACGCTGTCCCAGGCAGCAACGACCATTGGGCGGCTGCCGGACAATACCGTGCAGATTGACAACCTCGCCGTCTCCGGCCACCACGCAAGGATAAGCTGGAACCAGGACCATTACGAGATTGAGGACCTGGGCTCTCTGAACGGGACGTTCGTGAACAACGAACGGGTGGGGAAAACCAAGCTGCGCCATTGCGACACGGTAAAAATCGGCAAGCACGAGATTGAGTTCAAGAATGAAGGGCCAATGCCGGTTTCCGCCGTGGCCGCCAAAACCGGCCCGGCCACACCCAAGCTGGAGGCAACCGTCCTGCTCGACACCAAGCAGGCGCAGGAGATGCTCTCGGGAAGGTCGAGCGGAGCGCAGACCGCCATGGCCGCAATGGCCGCCGCGGCAACGCCGGCCAAGGAACGCATCGGCATGCTGAGCATCATCGAGGGCAAGACCGACCAGGAAAAATACGTTCTTACCAGCAAGATGAGCATGATCGGAAAATCCAAAATGGCGTCCATCCGGCTGAAAGGACTCTTCGCGCCGAATTCCGCCGCCCTGATCAGCAAGCGGGAAAATAAATACTTCATAGCGCCGGAAAGCAAAGTAAAGCTGCGGATCAATGGAGAAGAGGCATTTGGGCAGCGGGAATTGAATCCCGGAGACGTGATCGAGATCGGCAAGCTGAAAGCGGCGTTCAGCTTCCAGGACTGACACCAGCGGGCGTCTTTACAGCGTTCTCTCCAGCACCAGGATCGTGCGGTCGTCCTGGGCTTCCGCCTGGCCGCAGAAGCCGGTTACGGCTGCCAGGATGGAGGCGATGGGGTCAGGAGCATTCGCCAGATCGAGAACACGCTGCATGCCGAACTCAGCGCCTTCGGCGTTTTCCGATTCGCTCACTCCATCGGTGATCATGCACAGCCGCGAACCGGGCGCCAGCTGCTGATGCAGAACATGGAAAGCAGCGTCGGCAATCAGTCCGACGGGCAAATCACCATCCGGCACGAGCGAGGCCGTCCCGCCTCCGGCGATGATGGCGGGAACATGGCCGCAATTCACGATATCGAGCGTTCCATCCCGTCTCAGTTGAGCCGCCAGCAACGTAGCGTACTTCTGCCCGGCAACGCGGGAGCAGAGAAACCTGTTCACCGAGCTTACGGCATCAACCAGGGAGCCTCCGGTGGAAATCTGGGCGTAAAACATGCCGTGAATCACCGAGGCCAGCAGGGCCGCGGAAATGCCCTTGCCGGAAACGTCCACCACCACCACGGTTACGGAATCGCCGGCAACATGGATATCAAAAAAATCGCCGCCTACTTCCTTGCAGGGGATACTGCGACCGCCGGCACGGGCAAAAGCGCAGGTAACTTCGGCGACAGAGCTCAAACTACGCTGGATGCCCGCGGCGATCTCAAGTTCCTGGCGGTATTGGCGGGCCGCGTGTTCGGCTTCCATGAGACGCGCGCTTTCCAGCACCGCGGCGCACTCGGCGGCCAGCGCGCGCAGAACGTCGGGACTTACGCCGGACAGGTTCTGTGAAGCCAGCTGGCTATCGAGATAAAGAACGCCTTCCACGTCCCTGGCGTGCTCGGCGCCCGTGAGACGCTTGGCCCTGAGCGGGATGGCGATAATCGTCCTTAGCTCGTTGAGAAGAATGCTCTGGCGGGCGGCCAGCATGCTCTGCTGGGTGGCGTCTCCGGTGATGAACTCGGCCGCGGAGAAGAGCGCCTCATGGATCACAGACTGGGAAATGTTGTGGTCCCGGGTAAGCTGATTTCCCTTGTTGTCCAGCCCGCAAGCCAGGGCCGGTTCGCCGCGCCGGTCCCGCAGATAGACAAACCCGCGGTCAGCCCGGGTGATGCGGAGCGCGTAGTCCAGCATGTTGCGAAGCACATCCTGGACCACCAGGCCGCTCCCCAGAGTGCGGGCCGCTTCAAGGAAGAGGCGCAATTTCTCCAGCTCAGACGTATCGCTCTGGCCGGCGAAGCGGGTCAGCAGCATGGCTGCCGCGCTGGTTCTCAGCGTCTCATGCTCAAACAGAATGCGGAGTCCGGGGACTCCGAACGTGATCACATCGGCATGTCTGAGGATGGCGCGCTCACAACGCTGCCCGTTGACGAAGATGCCGTGGCGGCTGCCCGCGTCCTCAATGAAGTATTCTTCGCCCTGGCTCTGTATGCGCGCATGCAGACGGGAAACGCGGAAGTCGGCGATCACGGCGTCGCAATCGTCGGCCCGTCCAATGGTGAAGGGCAGCCTGGTCACGGGAATTTTGCGCTGCTGGCCGGCGAGCTCGACGGCGATTACGGGTCGCGCCGGCTCGATTCTGGGTGCGGTCACCATGCCTGTGGCTTCCGGAAGGACATTGGAGTGTAAACATATTAACGCCGCCGGGGCGCGATGG
>DATIWA010000449.1:0-3260 GCA_035465515.1 Candidatus Limnocylindrales bacterium
CGCCGAGCGCAGCGGGCGCACCACCTGCCCTACCTGGATGCCTCCGAGCATGGAGTGCCGCCATTCGCGGGGCTTCTGCCATTCGCAATAGTGTCTGATATTTGTGGCGGCAACTTTGATGGCTTTCTTGAACTCCTCCGAACACCCTTCCCAGGCCTGCTTCAGCTCCGATTCTGAGGCTTTCAGAGCCTGCCCGGCCGCCAGGCCGTCAAATTTTTGCGCATACCTTCGCAGCGCGCCGTCGCCATTCTTGCGCACTTCGCCCACAATCCGCCGGACCTGCGTTTCCACCCGCGCCAGGTCGGTTGCGCCGCGCTGCTCCAGCTTGCGGACCCGGGTTTCTGCCGCGTGGCCCGTCAACATCCGCATTACAGCACCACCTTGTTTAACGGATACTCCACGATACCCTCTGCTTTGGCTGCTTTCAGTTGCGGCATGATCCGCCATGCCGTCGTCTCTTCAATAATTGTATTCACGGCCAGCCATTCCGGGTCGCTGAGAGTGGAAATGGTCGGTTTTTGCAGCGCCGGAAGCACGGCCAGCACGGCGGGCAGGTCCTGTTTGCGCACATTAAGCATCAGTCCGACCCGTCCCTGGGCGTAGATGGCTCCGCACAGCATCAGCCCCAGGTTCTCGATCTTCTGCCGCTTGTGCGCATCCGCCCAGGCTTTTTTGTTGCCGATGAGCTGGGTGCTCGATTCCATCACCGTCTCCATGATGCGCAGGCGGTTGGCGCGCAGTGAGCTGCCGGTCTCGGTGATCTCCACAATCGCGTCCGCCAGCATGGGCGGCTTTACTTCCGTAGCGCCCCAGGAAAATTCAACTTTTACTTGAACGTTACGCGCCGCAAAGTAATTGCGCGTGACGTTTACCAGTTCCGTGGCGATGATCTTCCCCCCCAGGTCTTCGGCTTTCTGGAAGGGAGAGTCTTCGGGCACGGCCAGCACCCAGCGCACCTTGCCCAGGCTCTGCTTGGCATAAATGAGGTCTGCCGCCGTGATCACATCCAGGCCGCTCTCCACCACCCAGTCTTTGCCGGTCAGGCCGCAGTCGAGCACGCCGTGCTCCACGTAGCGCGCCATTTCCTGCGCCCGGATCAGCATGCATTCGATCTCCGGATCATCGGTCGCGGCAAAGTATGACCGGGTGCTCGTATAGACATTAAGCCCGGCGCGTTTGAAGAGCGCCAGCGTGGATTCCTGCAGGCTGCCTTTGGGGATTCCCACGCGCAGTTTCATCGCGACACCCCCGCCGCCTTGATCGCCACCGGCTCCGTAAAGCAAGATCGCGTGCCCGTATGGCACACCAGCCCATCGCCTTCCACGAACACCCGGAACAGCAGGGTATCGCGGTCGCAGTCCGTCATGGCCGAGATTACGCGCAGCCGGTTCCCGGAGGTCTCGCCTTTCATCCACAGCTTTTGCCGGGTGCGCGAATAGAACGTAACGTAGCCGCTCTCCGCGGTCATGGCATACGCTTCGGCATTCATGAATCCCACCATCAGGACTTCTCCGCTGGCGTCGTCCTGTACGATGGCCGGCGCCAGGCCGTCCATTTTGTCAAAGTCGATGTGCATACTCTCCTCACGGCTCGCGCAAACAAAAAGCCCGCCGATCTCGTTTGTATCGGCGGGCCCTCGTTCCTATGATTGCGCTGTAATTATCTCTTACAGGCCCCGGCCGACACGTTCGCCGCGTGGTGATGGTGATGATGGCGATGGGTCGGATAGGCCATGTAGAAGCTCACTTTAACCAACCCATGCTGGCTTGTCAAACCAAAAACTGCGCCCTTCTTTGCCGAAAATCACTGATTGCCGGCGCCGGGTCGCGCTGCGCCAGAGACAGCTTCCAGGTGCATCTCGAAAATTTCCCGGGCGGTTGTGTAAGGCTGCTCCAGCGCACCATCGGCGCTACTTGCATTGCATATTAAAAGTGCTTAACATTCAAACTTCCCATTGCGTAGCTTTGCAATCGAGGAACGAAGCAATTGAGAGATCAATACCGCCCGGGCGAGCGCGTTCCCGCCAGTGGCGTTTACAGAGTCATCCATGACTCACACCGCTTGATGCACGAAGCCACTCTGCTGGAAGGCATTCGCTTTCCCGTGTGCAAAAGCTGTGGTGCTGCTGTTCGTTTCGAATTGCGCCGCTCTGTAGCCACCCCTCCGCAAATCTCTTCCGGATTTCACGCCATCCTTGACGATTATCCTCCTCCCCGCCGCAAAGCCAGATCTGCCGCTGCCAAGTAGCTGCTCATCGCGTTCCGGCGCGTCTGCTCCGGGTATGTTTAAATCAAAACCATGCTGCGCGCGGGAGACATCCGGCAGGAATTCCGTCCCATGCTCCGTCTGGCCATACCTCTGGTCTTGACGGAACTGGGCTGGCTTTCCATGGCCTTCGTTGACACTGTCATGGTCGGCCGTCTCCCCAACAGCGCCATCGCCCTTGGCGCGGTAAGCATCGGCAGCACGCTCTTTTACACCATCGGAATTTTCGGCAGCGGCATCTTCCTTGGTCTGGACACGCTGATCGCGCAGGCCTACGGCGCCGGCAAGCTGGCGGAATGCCATCGCACGCTCTGGAATGCGCTCTATTTTGCGTTTTTCCTCACCCCCCTGCTGATGGCCACTGTGCTTGCCTTTGTGCCTCTTTTTCCTCATCTCGGCCTGCAACCGGATCTGGTTGCCGAGACGGTTCCGTTCCTCAAGGCCCTGGTGTGGAGCACCCTGCCCCTGGCCATATACTTCGTTCTGCGCCGGTACCTGCAATCCATGGGCATCGTTAAGCCCGTGGTATTTGCCCTGGTCTCCGCCAACCTGGTCAATCTGGCGGGGAATTGGGCGCTGGTGTACGGTCACCTCGGTTTGCCCAGGCTCGGTGTTCCGGGCAGCGGCTGGTCCACCTGCGTCTCACGGATCTATATGGCCGTGGTGCTGGCCGCCGCGGCCATCTACTATGACCGCAAGCGCAATACCGGCCTCTGGCAGGCTTCCCGCCGCGTGGACAGGGAAATCTTGCGCAAGCTTGTCCAACTCGGCTTTCCCGCGGCTTCTCAACTGCTGTTTGAGATCGGCGGCTTCGCCCTCGCCACGATTCTCATCGGCGAGCTCGGCCCGGTTCCGCTGGCCGGCCACCAGATCGCCCTGAACGTGGCCAGCTTCACCTATATGGTGCCGCTGGGGATCGGCTCTGCTGCCGCCGTTCGCGTGGGACAGGCTATTGGTGCGGGCGACGTCCACGGTGCTGCTCGCGCCGGTTGGAC
>DATIWA010000450.1:0-2700 GCA_035465515.1 Candidatus Limnocylindrales bacterium
CTGCGCTGGTTCATCTGTTCCAGGATTTCACCAACAACTATGGCGTCAGGCCATTCGCTCCGTTCAGCTGGAAGTGGTACTCCTGGGACATCGTTTTTATTGTTGATCCCATCATGTTGATTGCTCTTTTCCTGGGACTGGCCGGGCCGGCCATATTCGGCCTGGTTTCAGAAGAAGTGGGAGAATCGCGGCCGCTATTCCGCGGCCGGGGCGGGGCCGTGATGTCGCTGGTCTGTCTTGGCGTGCTCATCTTTGCCCGTGACTTTGAACACCGGCGCGCGGTCGCGGCGCTCAACTCCATCATGTACCGCGGTGAAGATGCCGTGCGGGCCTCGGCATTTCCCAATCCGGTGAATCTCTTTTCCTGGAACGGCGTGGTGGAAACGCAGGACTTTTTTGAGATGCTTCCGGTGAATTCCCGTTCGGGAGAGGTGGACCCGCAAAACCAGGCCATGGTGCGCTACAAGCCGGAAGAGACCCCGATTACGCTCGCGGCCAAGGCGTCACATCTGGGCCGGGTGTATCTGGATTGGGCGCAATATCCCCTGATTGAGACCGAACATCTGCCGCAGAACGCGGGCTATCTTGTGCGCTTTGTGGACCTGCGCTTCCTGGGCATACCGGCGCTAAGGCGCCGGCGTTCCACGCCGCTCGGCGCCTACGTTGTGCTTGATTCCAAATTACGGGTCGAAGAAGAATCCATGGGGCCGCCGCCCACGGAAGGGCCGGACCAGCCCGCCGCTCCTTGACGCTGCCGCTCGCAACAGTCAAAATGAATGCTCTGAGGTGCGTATGCTCGCTTACCTGTTCGTGGTCCTTGCGGTTGCAGTGCGTGTGATGGCCGGTACCGGGACGTTTGCCACGCTGGGGTTTACTCCCGTGGGCGCGTCGCTGCTTTTCTTCGGTTCGCGCATGCCGCGCAAGCATTTCTGGGCGCCGCTTGCTTTGCTGATCGGCTCCGACATTTTTCTGAACTACAAGGTGTACGGCCTTGCGCTCACCGCCGACCAGTATGTGGTTTGGGCGTGGTATCTCGGGGCGTGCTTTATCGGCGTTCTGCTCCGTGACCGGGTTAAGCCGCTCTATGTGGCGGGGGCTGCTCTGGGCAGCTCGGTTTCATTCTTCGCGATCAGCAATTTCGCGGTCTGGCTGATGGGCGGCATCGGCTATGACAAATCCCTGGCGGGACTGGCGGCCTGCTATGCCGCGGCGCTTCCCTTCTTTGAAAAGGGCGTCGCCTCTGACCTGTTGTTCTCGGCTGTGTTTTTCGGAATGCCCGTTTTGTTCGCGGCCACTCTCCGCGCAGCCGGACACAAGAGCGCGGCGGCCTGAGACCGCCTGTCCGGAAAGGTCTTGAAGCGATTCGTCCAGCCTTTTGAGTTTTATTAGAATTTCTAATTGAAGCCCGTCTCCGATGGGCTTAATTTTTGATTTTACAGCAGCCTTACATCAACGTAACTCTTTGCTGGTAAGCAGCTTAGCCTCATATTCAGGCGGCTTGCTCCGCCCCCGCAGCACTTTCCCCGCACGTCTCCGTCCGATGTTCCTAAGATATCTCCAACGTAGTTTGAGCTGTATTTTGCAGGACGACGGATATGAATAAACATCTTGATCTGGAATCGCACCCTTTGGTTGCGATCTGGGAGACGAACGCCAATTTCGGCCCAGTCCGTGACCCAGCCAATTCCTCCAGTGGCGATGCTCCTGAATTAAGTGATCAGGAGGCGGAAGAAATGCTCCGCGACATTGCTGAATTGCGGCCCCCGATTTTTGTTTTTACCGGGACCGATCCTCTGAGAAGGAAGAACATCAACAGCCTGGTGCAGTATGCGGCTGCTTGCAATCTGCATCCCACCATGCTTCTAACCCCTGCTTCCAGCGTCAGCCGCAAGGCCATCGCTGATTTAAAGAGCGCACAACTCTCGCGGCTTACGGTCACCCTTCAGGGCCCCTCGGAAGAAAGCCACGACCAGCTAACCGGCGTGCCAGGCTCGTTCATGCGCACGTTGCAGATCATCCAATGGGCCAACGAGCTCCGGCTCCCTGTCCAGGTGCGAACCCAACTCTCCCGCAGGAACGTCAGACACCTGGAAGAAATGGCGGCGGTCCTCAAACGCTTCCGGGTGCTGGGCTGGAGTCTTGATTTTCCGTTGCACTGTCCCGATCAGGAGGGCTGCGGCATCCTGTGCGCCGCCGAGTTCGAACAGGCATTTGCGCGAATCTACCAGGTTTCGCGGAAAGTGCCCTTCAAAGTGAAAACGGGGGAAGCGCAGCACTACCGCCGATTTGTCGTGCAGCGCAGCATCAGGCTGGACAGGGCCGGATTGACCTTGCTACCACCGGCCCACGGCGGCATACCCGGCATTCTCCCGGTGAACGAAGCCAGGGGAACGCTTTTCATTTCCAGCACCGGCGAGATCTATCCCAGTGAAAGCCTCCGGGTTTCCGCGGGGAATATACGCCGGCGCAACATTGCGGAAGTGTATCGCGCTTCCCGCTTGTTCACCTCGCTGCGTGACACTTCCAATCTGAAAGGGAAGTGCGGCCGCTGCGAGTTCAAGGAGATGTGCGGCGGGTCTCGCGCCCGGGCCTGGGCAATCACCGGAGATATGTTCAGCGAGGAATACGCCTGTTCCTATCAGCCGGCGATGGCCCGCAAAACGGGCTGACGCATTGCTTTGGGGAGGGATGGCGCGGGCG
>DATIWA010000451.1:0-2081 GCA_035465515.1 Candidatus Limnocylindrales bacterium
CCCGTCCTGTCTCCAGGTTCAGCGCGCCCGTCAGTACGCCGATGCGCCGGTGCCCGCGTTCGATCAGATGCGCAACGCAGGCACGCGCCCCGCCGGCGTTGTCTACCGTCACCGAATCCAACTCCAGGCCCTGCGGGGTCCGGTCCAGGCAGACGACAGGCGTCACCGCCGCCGTCTGCCGCAGGTGCGGTAGATCGCCCTCGCCGGCCGCCAGGACCAACAACATCCCGTCCACATTGCGCTTCCGCAGAACCGAAAAGATCTGCTTTTCGCGCTCCATTTGGTCGTCGGAATTAAAAGTAGTGAGGACGTAGTTGTGCTTCCACGCCGCATCCTCCGCTCCGCGCACCAACAGCGGAAAAAACGGGTTCGTAATATCGGAGATCACCATTCCCAGCATGTTGGTCTGGCGGATCTTCAGGCTGCGCGCCACATGGTTGGGGTGGTAGTCCAACTCCCGCACGGCTTGCAGAACCCGGTCCTTCAGGAGCTGGCTCACACCCACCGTCCCGCTGATCACATTGGACACGGTCCCCACAGACACTCCCGCCTGCCGGGCCACTTCCTTGATTGTTGCTGCCATCAGTCCCTTCTTCGCTTCTCTATGCTATTCTAAAAAAGCTATGGCAATTCCCAACGTGAAGCGTTTCCGGCCCTTTTGCCCGGAATGCAAAGATTCTTTCACGCTGATGGCTGTGCTTCCGAAGGACGCCAGCGTCGAGTCCTATCTGGAGGACGCAGTGAAGCGTCACGACCACAAGTCATTTCAGGAAGCAAAGCAACAACACTTCAAAGTTCGTGTCGGTCAGCAGAAGCAGAAGAAAGCGAAGTAGCCTCCTCCTTTTCCTTTTCGCGCCCGCCGCTTGCCCGCGGCGGGCGTTTGTGTTTTTAGAAGAACTTCAGAACTTGGCGGGTTTTACGGCGGGCTGTTTTGTTGCGGCGGGTAGCGCGTCCCGGTAGTGAACAATCACCGAGACCCGGCGGTTAGAGGCATCGAACGGCTTTTCCGCGATCCGCAGGTCCTGGTCGGCGAAACCTCTCACCTCCATCACCTGGTCCGCTCTCAGCCCGTCCTGCTGCATCAGGCGCCGGGCGGCATTGGCGCGGTCCGCGGATAATTCCCAATTCGTATAGCCATCCCTTGGAAAGGCTTTGGCGTCTGTGTGCCCTTCAATCACAAGTTTGTTCGGCATCTCCCCCAGCTCATGCGCCAAAGTCTCCAGCATCTCCACTCCCTCCGGGCTGGGTTGCGGCTCGCCGCTTTCAAAGAACGTTCCATTCTCGCCTTCCAGAAGCTCGATTCGAAGACCTTCGCCCGTAACGGTCATCTTGACGTTGTCTTTCAGCTTTTGAAAGCCGGGCAGTTCTTTGATTGCCTGCTGAAGCCTGTCCTTCACCCGGTTGAGCTGGTCTTTCTTGAGGGCGAGCGACTCGCCTTGCCCGGCGATGGAGCTGCCCGCCTGCTTGCCTTGCCCCTTGGGATCGATAAAATAGCCTCCCACGGCCTGTTTAATCTCCTGGCTGCAGCTCATCAGCCACAAGACAATAAAGAGCGCCATCATCGCGGTGACAAAGTCGGCGTAAGCCACTTTCCAGGCTCCGCCGTGATGGCCGCCATGGGCCGCCTTCTTCTTGATAACGATGATGGGCCGGACCGGCTCGCTGGCCTTGGTTTCTGCCATGAGGGTGCTCTACGCCGCGCTTGCGGCTTGCGCCGCCGTACCACCGCCCCGGCAGGCGCCTTCCATCTCCTGGAAACTGGGGCGAATCTCAGACGGAATGGCGCGGCGCGCAAACTCGATCGCCAGCATCGGAGCGGCGCCGCGCACAAAGGCGATCAGGGCCACGCGCAGACAGTGGTAATAGTTCGATTCCGCGTCGTTCGCCTTGGTCATGCTCGAAGCCAGCGGCCCGATAAATCCATAGCAGAGCAGAATTCCCAGGAAGGTTCCCACCAGCGCCGCGGCCACCTTGTGCCCGATCGCCTCCGGTGGCCCGCCCAGCGCCCCCATGGTGATCACCACCCCCAAAACCGCCGCGACAATGCCCAGCCCCGGCAGGGAATCAGCGGCAGTGGTGAG
>DATIWA010000452.1:0-6219 GCA_035465515.1 Candidatus Limnocylindrales bacterium
GCAGTACATGAACGACACCAGAAAGCTGAAGTATGCCGGCATTTCGTGGCTGAGGCTGTTGGGCAGCTCACTGGCAGGGACTGATTTCGGCAGGTCGGGGACTTTCAACTCCAGCACCAGCAGCGTCATGGCGATGGCAAAGATGCCGTCGGTGAGCGCCTCCATGCGTCCTTTGGAAAGCACCACGCTCTGGAGGACCGCGCGTACGGACCTGGGTTGTGGGTCCATAAAGTAGTCAGATTTTATGCGACACACCGCTCCGCCGCAATCCGCCTTTTGAGGCACAGCGGCGGCTCTGCTATAGTGACCGTGGGATGGAACTCATTTCTCCCACAGATATTGCCAAGCGCAGCGTGCTTTCCGTCCAGGAATACGCGCTGCTTGCGCTGCGCTCCATCACCAACCTCTTTGCGTATCCGCGCTACATGCCTGAAATCGTCCAGCAAGCCGACCTGATCGGCGTTGGCTCGCTGCCCATCGTGGCGCTCACCGGAATGTTCACCGGCATGGTGCTCGCGCTGAATACTTCCATCACCCTGGAGCGTTTTGGCTCGCTTTCCCTTACCGGCCAGCTTGTTTCCATCTCCATGGTCCGCGAACTGGGGCCCGTGCTGACCAGCCTCATGGTGGCGGGCCGCAACGCATCCGGCATGGCCAGCGAACTCGGCTCCATGACGGTCACCGAGCAAATCGATGCCATGCGCGCCCTCGGCACCGACCCTTATAAGAAACTGGTCACCCCGCGCGTTGTGGCCACAGTTGTCATGATGTTTTTCCTGACCATCATCTCCGACCTTGTGGGACTGATCGGCGGTTACCTGGTTTCACTTCTGCTGCTCGGCCTGGACACCTTCCAGTACTGGAACACGGCCTATCAGTCGCTGACATACAATGACGTGATCACCGGACTGGTCAAACCCGTGTTCTTCGGCTTCGTTATTGCGACGGTCGGCTGTTACTACGGCCTCAACACCAAGGGCGGCACTCAGGGCGTGGGACGGGCCACCACGCAGGCCGTGGTCGCGGCGTCCGTGTTGATCCTGGGCGTGGACGTGGTCCTGACGCAGCTCATGCTCTCTCTCAAATAGCGCCATGTCTTCCCTTCAGCTCCAGCCCGCATCGCCTTCGCCGGACACCGTCCACAAAGCCATTATCTTTGAAGACGTCTCCATAGGCTTTGACGAGCTCACCGTGCTTGACGGCGTTTCTTTCGAGCTGAAGAAAGGAGAAACCAAAGTGGTGCTCGGCGTTGCCGGTTCCGGCAAGAGCACCATTCTCAAGCTCTGCCTGGGGCTCATCAAGCCCGATTCAGGCCACATCTACGTGCTTGGGCATGACATCACCGTGATGTCGGAGGAAGAGCTTTTCGACCTGCGCAGCAAAGTCGGCATCGTCTTCCAGGAAAGCGCGCTTTTTGATTCCCTGACGGTACGGGACAACGTCGCCTTCCGCCTCATGGAAGAAAAACTTCCCGAGCAGGAAGTGGAAAAGCGAGTGCGGGAAGCCCTGCGTTTTGTCGAACTCGAACACACTGTGGACATGCTGCCTTCAGAGCTTTCCGGCGGCATGCGGCGGCGCGTCGGCATTGCCCGCGCCATCATCACCCACCCGGAGATTCTCCTCTACGACTCGCCTACGGGTGGCCTTGACCCCATCACTTCCACTACCATCATCGAGCTGATCATGAAGCAGCGCGACGTGGCCAAGACCAGCGCGCTGCTGGTAAGCCATCGTCTTCAGGACGGCTTCACGCTCGCCAGCCACTACTACGACCCGGTCAGCAACTCCATGAAGCCCGTGAATGGACGCCCCATCCGGGATGTCCATACCAGCTTCATGATTTTGAAGGACGGCAAGGTGATCTTTGACGGGACCGCGCACCAGCTTGGCGAGGTCCAGGACCCCTACATCCGGGAGTACATCTCGTAGAACCAGCGCTGCCAATGGGCTGAGCTCACTGCCCGGCCTTGGCCTTCGCCGCCTGCGCTCTTCGCGCCGCGATTCTCGCTTGCAGCGTCTTGATTCTCTGCTTCGCTTGCGGCCTGTTTGCCAGCTTTTCCAGGTTGCTGCAAAACTCGTGGTTCAGGAAATCATTTCGGCATTGTGGAATGTATTCGCCGAATTTTGCCCAGAGGAAATAGGGCTCGCTGTTGGTCCGGAAAAACAGCTCTTCGTTTACGGCGCCCTGCGCCACCATGGCTGCGGCCATGTCCCAGTAGGTCAGCACCTGCCGCATGAACGCGTTGTGGTCGGTGCCGTAGCCGGTCAGCACGGCTTTGAACTCATCATAATTCTGCGGCCAGAACTCTGCGACCATGAACTTGCGCGCCGCGCGCATCACTGGCTCGCGGCGAAGATCGTAAAGCTGAAGGATCAGTTGCGCGTCCTGAGCCGTGGGCTTCTTGGGCATTGATGCCTCCGCAAAAAATCAAGTCGTGAAGCGACTACCAGAGTTCGACCGTGTTACCCGCCTGAGGCCGATGCCTGCGTAGAAACGATCCTTGGCGGAGCCAGCGCAATCAGGACGACGCCGATGATGACCAGAACGCCCGAGCCGATCAGAAAACCTGTGCGTAATGGCGGCATCTCAAATCCCAAGGTCCCCATAATCGCCGCATGCGCGAAGCTCGACCACGCCGCGAAGGCAATCAGGCTGCGGTGCGCCGGCGGATTTCGCGCCGCGATGAGAAGGAAGATGCCCAGCGTGGCATAAATCGCCATCTGCATGGTGTCTCCGGTGTCGGAATCGACCGGGTTGTGCAAACCGCCAATTGCCGGATAAGCTGCCGCGGCAAAAAACAGCCCGACCAGCACCAATACGATTTTCAGGGCCCGCTCTCGAATCAAGTTGCAACTCCTGGGAATTCCCGGTCCCGCTGGGATATCCGCAGATAACGTAGTTGACCCGCTTTCCGTCCCGGAAACTCGGCCTGAATCCGCTGTTTCAAGCCTTCCACCATCGGCGCGCCGTTCTGCCCGTTCAGTCCGCGCGCATCGTCCATCAGAATCATGCCGGAAGCTGCCGTCGCCGACCGCCGCGAGCAATTTTGGCGGTTAGGAATCTTGGCACTTTTCGACGATCTCTTTTACGTCTTTTACGCCACCACAGCCGGAGCCGGTATGGCTCGCGAATAATCGCACTTCACCGGCGCGGGCGCTGCTTCCTCCGCAGCCGCTTTGCCTTTCTTGCCCCGTTTCGGCTTGGGCGTTTCTTCTTCCTCAGCGGATTTCTTTGTATTGTTGGGGCAGATGAGCATGGAGCCGGATTTCAAATGCTTCTCCAGCAGATACGGGCTGCCGCACTCCGGACATTTCTCCGCCACCGGCTTGTACGCCGACGTGAACTCGCACTTGGGATAATTGGAACACCCGTAAAATGTGTTTCCCCGCCGTCTCGCCTTTTTCTCCACCAGTTCCCCATCCTTGCAGCTGGGGCAGTTTACGCCGATGAAATTCTGCTTGATGTACTTGCACTCGGGATAGCCGCTGCACGAGACGAACTCGCCGTAGCGCCCGTGACGCAGCACCAGGTTGCGATTGCATTTCGGGCAGGTCTCTTCCAGCGGAACGTCCGGGACTTTCTTGGCCTGGTCCAGCCGCCGCGTGGTCTTGCAGTCAGGATAGCCGGTGCAGGCCATGAACTGGCCGAACCGTCCGCGCTTCAACACCATGACCCGTCCGCAGTTTTCGCAATACTCGTCCTGCCCGGTCTCCGGCATCTCCGCCGTATCCAGCTCCGGCAGGTTGACGGGGTTTTCCTTGGTGAACGTGCAGCTGTTCGGATCATCCTTTTTATACGAACTGCACGCATAGAACGACCCATGCTTGCCCCACTTGAGAACCAGCGGAGAGCCGCACCGCTCGCACTTCTCCTCGGTCGGCTTCTCCATCCGCTTGATGTTCTCCATGTGCTTTTCGGCATAGCGGAGGTCTTTCTCGAATTTCTTGTAGAAGTCGGCAAGCGCCTGCGTCCACTTCTCCTTGCCTTCTTCGATTTCGTCCAGCTCTTCCTCCAGCCGCGCCGTGTATGCCGGATCGAAGATGTCGGCAAAGTTGGCCACCAGCAGGTCCGTCACCACCAGGCCTATCTCCGTGGGATGGAACTTGCCGCCGGTCTTGGTCACGTACTGCCGCTCCTGGATGGTGGAAAGAATGGTGGCGTAGGTGGAGGGCCGCCCGATCCCGCGCTCTTCCAGCTCCTTCACCAGTGAAGCCTCGTTGTACCGCGGAGGAGGCTCGGTGAAGTGCTGCTCCGGCTTCAATTCGCGCAGCGTGAGCGTCTGGCCGATTTCCAGCGGCGGCAGCTTGTGCTTGAGCGCCTCGTCCTCTTCGTCTTTGCCTTCCTTGGCCTCTTCGTAAACCTTGAGAAAGCCTTCAAATTTCAGTACCGAACCGGTCACCCGGAAGGTAAAGGACTCGCCGCCCGATTTTGCTTCAATGTCCACGCCGGTCTGGTCGAATACCGCGGGCGTCATCTGCGATGCCACAAACCTCTGCCAGATCAGCTTGTAAACTTTGTACTCGTCCTCGCCCAGATACTTCTTGATCTCGTCCGGATGGCGGGACACGGAGCTCGGCCGGATGGCCTCGTGCGCTTCCTGCGCCGCTTTTTTCGACTTGTACGTGTTCGGTGACTCCGGCAAAAACTCCTTGCCATATGCGCCGTCGATCAATTGCCGGACTTCCGTCACAGCGTCTTTGGAGACCTGCACCGAGTCCGTACGCATGTAGGTAATCAGGCCGACTGAGCCTTCATCGCCCAGTTCCACGCCTTCATACAGTCGCTGCGCGATCATCATCACCCGCTTTACGGAGAAGCGCAGCTTGCGTGAGCCGTCCTGCTGGAGTTTGCTGGTGGTGAAAGGCGGCGCCGGGCTGCGGCGGCGCTCTTTCTTCTCGATGTTGCGGACCGTCCACTGCGCTTTCTCCAGCGCCTCAACGATCTTCCTGGACTCTTCCTCGTTCCCGACCTCGGTCTTCTCGTCGCCCCGGCCGACAAACCGCGCATCAAACGCCGGCGGCTTGCTCCCGGCCAGGTGCGCGTCAATCGTCCAGTATTCCCTGGTCTCGAACGCCTTGATCTCGCGTTCGCGTTCCACGATCAGGCGCAGGGCCACCGTCTGCACGCGGCCCGCGGAAAGCCCCCGGCGCACCTTGTCCCACAGCAGCGGCGAGACCTGGTAACCCACAATACGGTCCAGCACGCGGCGCGTCTGCTGCGCGTCCACCAGGTTGCGGTCAATCTCCCGCGGATGCTGGAACGCCTCCTGGACCGCCTTCTTGGTGATCTCGTTGAAGGTCACCCGATGGACCGGTATGCCGCCTTTCTTCTTTTTGCTGAAGCCGTCGGTCAGCTCTTCGGCCAGATGCGCGGCAATGGCTTCTCCTTCGCGGTCCGGGTCAGGCGCCAGATAGATTGCGGCAGCATCCTTGGCCAGCTTCTTCAGCTTGGCCACGACTTTCTCTTTTCCCGGGATCACGTCGTACTCGGTGGAGAAATCGCCCTCAATGTCCACACCCAGCTTGCTCTTGGGCAGGTCCTTGATGTGGCCCAGCGAGGCCTCGACCTCGTAGTCCTTTCCCAGGTACTTATTGATGGTTTTCGCCTTGGTTGGCGATTCGACGATGACAAGTGATTTGGGCAATTTGCTTAAATCCTCTTTGACGCTAACACAACTCCAGAGTTCCTAGCCACTGGCCGCTGTATGCGGGTCCTGCTCTCGCGCTTTCGATTTCACGGGCCGCGCTGCCTGCTTGCTCCTCAACCGCACTCACCAGAGAACTTAACATACGTTGTATTTCCGTCAGTTTCCCTTGGAGATTCCCGTGAGCACTGTTGGGCATGAACTTCAGGTCTCGCGCAAGCAACAGATGGCATTCGACTTCGGAAGCAGGGCCGCGCGCTATCGGGAGAAAACGGACGAACTCGCCATCTGGCCTGCCGCCGTAACCTTCGGCAATGTTGGCGCTCATCAACCTCTCCCCCTGTCGTTTCTCCAGCAGCCAGGAGCCGGCGGCTAGAAGCTCTTTACAAAATTCTTCCCCGGCAACTGTTTGATCCTCCCGTTCAATTCCAGTTCAAACAGCGCCGCAAACACCTCTGAAGATGATGTTTCCGGTTCCAGTTTTTCAATGATCGTGTCGATGTGCGTAGATTCGTCCTGCCGCAGCACCGCCATGATTCTGCGCTCGCGCGGCGTAAGCTGTTCTTCGTTGTTG
>DATIWA010000453.1:0-8131 GCA_035465515.1 Candidatus Limnocylindrales bacterium
CCTGCTCTGGCGCGAGCAGCGGATCACGCCCACAAATGTGCCGATCGTGACTTTTTAAACGGCCTCTTCTGTTCTTTCATTCGAAACAGACGTCGCAAAACTATAATAGTGAGGTCAATGAATGAAATCGCCCATTGGAAAGATAGTTTTGGTATTTACCTCTCTCGTCTTGGCCACCAGCTTTTTGGCGGCGCAGACAATTCGCGGTAACCACGCCGGCCCCGGCGAGCAGATGGTTCCCACCGGCGACGGCCATGCGGTGGTCGCAGCCCGCCCGACCGGCAATGCCGTGGTCACCGGCAATGGCATCAATTACAACGGTGGCCCGGTCCTGAAGGGCAATCCGGTACCGATTTACATTATCTGGTACGGCACCTGGAACAGCACCACCGGCTCGAACACGCAAGCGACCGTCAATCTGATTGACTCTTTCCTTGCCGCCAATTCTCTCGGCAACTCCGGCTACGAGAGAATCAACACGACCTATGGCGACACCACGGGCAACGTGAGCGGCAATCTGCAACTGGCCAGCCAGGTCTTTGACACCGGATCGCAGGGCACCCGGCTCAGAAACAGCAAGATTTCTGCGGCCATTTCCGCCCAGCTTACCAGCGGGGCCCTGCCCACAGATGCTAACGGCGTCTATCTTTTCCTGACTTCCTCGAACGTTAAAGAGAGCGGATTCTGCACCCAGTTCTGCGGATTCCACACTCACCAGACACTCAACGGAGCCGATATCAAATGGGCCTTCATTGGCAACACTGACCAGTGCCCGTCCGGCTGCGAAATCCAGTCCACAGGTCCCAACAGCCCGTCGACCGGTGTGGGCGGCGCGGATGGCATGAGCAACGTCATCACCCACGAAACGGAAGAAGCGATTACCGATCCCGACTTGAATGCCTGGTTTGATTCCGCCGGAAACGAAGATGCCGACAAGTGCAATTTCCGCTTTGGCCCCACCCAGACCGCGGCCAATGGTTCGCAGTTCAACCAGACCTTTGGCGGCCACAACTGGATGATCCAGATGGAATGGGAAAACAGCCGCGGCGGCGGTTGCGACCAGACCCTGGGCGGCACATTCTTCTAAACCACAACTTCTGAACAACCAAAAGCCGTTCGGCAAGCCGGGCGGCTTTTTTAATAGAATTAAAACGCATTGCCAGTATGTAACATGGAGCGTTGAACATGTTGTTACGCCGATTTGTTGGCCTGAGTTTCGTTGGTCTTTTGCTTTCTTCCCTCACCGCGGCCCAAGAGCCGGTAAAACCCGGATTGACCCCACGCATCATCACCGCTACCAAGCAGGTCACGCTCTTCACCGGCCTGGAAAAGCAGATGCTCCAGCACGTGCAGAAGAAGGACAAGGCTGCCCTGGAGGCTATGCTGGCTGACGATTGCATGATCCAGATGCCTGACTCGGACCCCCTGGCCGGCGAGGACTGGGTGGATTCAATCATGGGGAAGGACTTCAATCTGAAATCGTTCATCGTCCGCCAGATGTCAGTGGCCGATCTGGGAGAGACGGCGGTAGTGAACTACGATCGGGTTGAGCAGGCGACCTACAAGGGGAAGCCCGCCGGCGGCGAATTCTTTGTTGTGGATCTCTGGAAGAAAACCGGCAACTCCTGGAAGCTGGCCAATCGCTACGTCTCCAAAGTCAGCGATGTGCCTTACATGCCCAAACCCGTGCGCCCAACCGGCAAGCAATAGCGCCCTGCCCCGCCCGGCGCGCAAGTTTTATGGCCGGTTGGCTTCCTGGAACAAGGTAACCAGCCGGCCAGCCTCGTCCTGGCTGGCATCCGTCACCATGTAAAACTCCAGCGCTCCCTGCCGCCAGCTGTTGAACGTGAAGGTAAGCTTGCGTTCCGCGCCCGCAGGTCCTCGTTTCGCTCCCTCCGCTTGAAAGATGAAGATCGAAATTTTGTGCCGGCCCGCCTGGTACACCAGCTCGGCTCCAGGTTTTTGCTGAATGTAAACTGCCTTGCCGCCGAGCAGTGTAAACGGCGCCCCTGCGAGTTCCGGGAGATTAAAGCTGAACGGCAACTTGCCCTGGAACCAGGGCTTGACGGTGTGGCGATCACTGTTCTGAACGTCCACGGGGTTCGCGCTCGCCAGCATGGTGACGTGCTGGTCCACCAGTTCGCTCAGCAACGGGTCCGTGCTTTTCTTCGGCACCAGCATATATCCAAGCGCCGCAAGCAACATCAGAGACACGGCTGACAAGCCCCACTTCCACCACGGGCTCACTCGAGCGTGGGGATGGAGCCGCTTATAAATCGCGGCGTGCAACTCCGGAGGCGCGGCGTCGCGGTTCGCCGCGAGCCGCACTGCCTTCTTGAGAGACAATTGCTCCGCCAGGGCAGCGGCACATTCGTTGCAACCCGCCAGGTGGCTGGACACCTGCTCCTGCGCCGAAGGTTCCAGTTCCTCGTCGGCGTACAAGGCGATCTTTTGCCGCCATTCGCAGTTCATGACTTTGCTCCCAGTTTCCTTTTGGGCTCCAGCGCCTCTGTAATCTGTCTCCGAAGCTGTTTCCTGGCCCTCCACAGACGCGACATTACCGTTCCTATGGGAACGCCAAGCACCTTGGCCACATCCTGATATTTCATCTCTTCGAGGTCGGCCAGAATAAGTACCTCCCGCAGACCGGGCGACAGCAATTCTATCCCCCGCCGTACCAGATCTACGTCCGCGCTGCGAATCAGCGCGAGTTCAGGAGTATCAAAGCTGACTGCCGCGTCTTCCCAACCTTCTTCGCCTTCCTGGGAAGTGTTGCGCCGCTCCAGACCGGCATGGCTGGTGAGAAACGTGTTGCGGAGAATGCGGAACATCCAGGCGCGGAAATTTGTTCCCGCCTCGAACGAGCCGCGCCCCTTCAGAGCCCGGGCGAACGTCTCCTGCACAAGGTCGCGCGCTTCGTCCGGATCGCCGGCGATCCAGCGCGCGAAATTGTAGAGCGAGTCCAGCAGAGGCAAAGCCAGCTCCTCAAATTCCCTTTGTCGCAATCCGCTCACGCCACCTCATGTGAAATACTGCGGCCCTGATTCTATTCCAGTGACCGCCAAATTTCCCCCTGCGGGGGCGTACTCATGCTGAAAGTACGCCTCCGCCTTTTGTTTAATGCACCACGATTGTGGCCGTCATCCTGGGATGGATGGAACAGAAATAAGTGTATGTGCCGGGTCTGGTGAACGTGTGACTGAACTCTTCATCCGTGTCCAGCGTCTTTGATTTAAAGGACCTGTCCTCGCTGACCACGTTGTGCGGAACATCATCATGATTGCTCCAGCGGACGGCCGTTCCCACCGGGACGGTGACCGTTTGCGGGTTGAAGCTGAAATTGTCAATCCTGATAGATACTCCTTCAGCCTTTGGTGGAGCCGCCATGGCGCCGCCAGCATTGTGGATGCCCATTGCAGTTATAAGAACGACCGCAAGCGCGGCCAGTGCATAAATCCACTTTACGGATTTCATAATCATCGCCTCCTGGTTTGTTTGCCATGTGTTGTTCGGGCGCGAATCACGCCAGGTCTGAGTCAATGACCGCCAACGCGTGCCGGCCGCGGACATAGTTCACGTCGGTAACTCCCAGCAGTTTCCGCAGCTGTTCTGCCGGGACCTTCATTGGCCCGGGGGACTGCGCCATGCCTGGTTTGGGTTGGGGAAATGCCGTGGACGCTGCGGTGTGAAAGGTGATGTTCCCCTCCACTTTCTGCATTGTCTGGTGGATGTGACCGTTCAGGACCGTAACCGAGCCGAAGCGCTTCAACAAAGAAAGGGCTTGAGCGCTGTCGTCCGTTCCCCATCCCCATGCGGGATAGACAGCCCACAGCGGGATGTGCGCAAACACAACAATCGGTGTGCTCTTAGGAAGATGCTTCAAATCCTTTTTCATCCACTCCAGCTGCTCGGCGCCGAGTGATCCAAGTCCGCCGGCCTTCAGGTTCAGCACGTTGACCAGGCCGACAAAATGCACCCCTTTCACGTCAAAGCTGTACCATCCGTTGCCGCGCGACTGCTTGCCGTGGCGTTCCAGGTATTGCTTGCCGTCATCGCCCAGAACATCGTGCTCTCCAGGAACAAAAAATACGTCCTTGGTGCGGGCCTCTTTGAGCAACTGGTCCACGGCGTCAAACTCTTCCGGCCTGGAAAGATGTGTTATGTCGCCCGTGTGCAGGATCAGCGCCGGTGACGCCGGCAGGGCGTTAATTTTGTCCACCGCGGCTTTCAGCGTGCCCACAACATCCGGGTTTGCTGCCTTGTTGAACCCCATGTGACTGTCACTGATCTGGACAAAGCTGAGCTCTCCCCTCGCCTGGTTGCTGCCTATTTCCGAGAGGCGGCTCAGGCTGTATGACTTCAGCACTCCGCCGCTGATTACACAGAATGCCCCGGTCCCCGCCCATGCCATGCATTTAAGGAACCCTCTGCGGTCAATGCCATCTTGATTGTGATCGTGCAGTATCTCGTCTTTAGAACCACTTGCCATGAATCTCCTCCTGACACCCTGCGGGCCCACATGGGGCGATCGGCGGCGTCTATACTGATAACTGCCATCGCCGAAAAATATTCCGTCGCCGCTCCGGTTTCGCGAGCGGGATTTTTCAAGGGATGCAAGCAACTTTCGCGGGGAAAATGCGTCTGACCTCTTACATGCGACGGCCATTGAAATGGCGGAGCTGAGTCATTGAACAGGCGTTTTTATTCCATGGTGAACTGGATGACGGGTCCTGGAGCGCGCTTCCTGCTCATCTCAACCGTGCTGATGAGCGGGATTTCCGCCCAGGCGCAGACTTCCGTTTCACAAGCGCCCTCCATGAGCACCCTTCTCGATCAGTCTTACCGCGCCATGTATAACCTGGATTTTGAAGACGCCTTCCGCCAGGCGGAGCGGGCTAAAGCTGTCTCGCCAGAAAATCCGCTGCCGTGGATGGCGCAGGCCTGCGCGGTGCTCTTCCGCGAGTTTGACCGTCTCCACATCCTGCGCAGTGAGATGTTCACATCCGACGACACATTTTCCGCCCGGCCCGCCTATCAGTGGGCGACTCCGGCAAAAGCGGAATTTGAGGCCGCCCTGAACGGCGCGGAAAACCTTGCCCGGCGCCAGATCGCTCGCGACAATAACGATCCCACGGCCCTCTTCGCGCTGGCCCTCATCAACGGGCTGCGCGCCGATGACGCGGCGCTCATCGGCAAGAAAGACATGGCGGCTCTTTCCTTCACCAGGGCCGCCAACTCCTACGCCGAGCGTCTGCTGGCAAAGTCACCGGATTATTACGATGCTTACGTCGCCACGGGAATGGGCAAGTACATCATTGGCGGCAAAGCCGCGCCCGTCCGCTGGCTGCTCCGCCTGGGAGGGCTGAAGGGAGACCGGCAGGAAGGAGTCAAGGAGCTGATGCTGGCAGCCGAACACGGGCGCTATCTTGCGCCGTTTGCCCGCATCCTCCTGGCGTTTGATGACATTCGGCGCAATGACAGGGCGGCCGCCCGCCAGAAGTTCGCGGCGCTGCACGACCGGTTCCCCAACAATCCGCTCTTCCTTCAGGAACTGGCCAGGCTGGACCATGCAACCGTGGGTCGGGGGCAGTAAACTGCGGGGGTCAAAACGGTTTGAGCGAAGCGGCGCCAAGGATCTTTCCGCTGGCCGGGTCCTGAGCAAAGACCACCACGCGAAGGTCCGGCTGCTTCCAGTCCTTTTGTGTTTTGAGCGGCACGCCGGCTTCAAAGCTTCCGCCGCGCGTCTCGCCGATGTTACGGAATTCGCGTACTACGGCCGAGTGGTACAGGGTGCGACCGCCGTTCTCGCCTCCACCGACCTTGGTGGTGAGATTGTCTTCGGTGACCGCCAGCATCACTTCCGCCGTCCCATTGGCTTTTACCCTCACCAGCACCCTGCCGCCCGCGGCAGCTGAAATTGCAACTTCAGCGGGCTGGGGTTCGGCGGCGGCCTGCGCGATCGAATTGCGGGCTCTGGAACTGCTGTTGCCGACGAATTCTGTTTCGCCGTTGACCACCATCTGCGGCGTGTATGGCCCTTCGATGCGGAATTTCTGCGCGTACTCCTCCTGCCGCCGCGTGAACTGCGGCGAGGAGAAGCGGTCCTTCCAGCCCTGGCCGTCCCAGTAGTCCACGTGGAACCCCAGAGGGATCACCTCGGTTCCGGGAGGAACATTTTCCCGCCGCAAGCGGCCCAGTAGATCGTCGGCCGGCGGGCAGCTTGAACAACCTTCGGAGGTGAATAACTCCACCACCACTGTTTTGCCCGCGGCGGCGCCCGCCGGGGCAGGATTTGCCGAAACCGGCAGCAGAAGCATCAAGACTGCCAGGATATCCGCCCGTGCCATGAATCGTGCCATACGCATAGGATGCCCAACTCACTTTTTGGCTGCAAAAATCGAGTAATTTAAGTCCCCGCTGCGGTATCCCTCGCGCATCAAGGCGATTCCTTCCGCAAAGTCGCGATACCTCTTCGGAAGCATTCGCAGCACCGCCTTCGCCGACCTGGCGTGCTCGGCGCACAAGTCCCAGGTTTTCGCCACACGCGGCCCGGCTTCGTCATGCGCGGTCACCCTCAAACCGGCGTCTTGAATCAACTCGGCGTATTCCTGCGCCGTCAGCAACCCGGGACAAAGAAACGTCGCGGCAATTTCCCGGACCACATGCTTTCTCATGGAGCCAGTCCATGCAGCAAGCAGGAGCCTTCCGCCGGCCTTCAGGGTTTCGGCAACCTTGCGGAAATATCGGGCCTTGTCAAAAAAATGCTCGGAGGATTCCATGTTCCAGACCACGTCAAAATGGAAAGGCGCAAACTGGAAATGCTCGGCGTCGGCCAGATCAAATTTCAGCGAACCCGGCCCACAAAACGACTTTGCGGATTCGCGGGCCATCATCCACTGCGTTTCGCTGATGGTCAGCCCTTCCACATGGCAGCCATATTCCCGGGCCAGGAACCGGGCCGTGCCGCCATGGCCGCAGCCTACGTCCGCCACCGTTGATCCTCGGGCGACCTCGGCCAGCGCCGCGCAGCGGCGCAGAAGATTTTCCTGCGCGACCTGCGCGCTCTCCTCGCCGGTAAGGAACAGCCCGTGGTGGATATGCTCGCCCCAGTAGGTCTGGTACACCCAGGCAAAATCGTCATAATGCTCCTTGATCGCGCCGGGCCGCAGCATTGAAAGAGGCGATCGCGGGCTAGCGGCCATTCTTTGCTCCCGCAAAAATGTCAAACTCCAGTTCCACCTCGTCCTTGACCTTCACTGTGCCCCCGGCCACCGAAACCGGCTGGATTCCAAAATCAGTCTGTTTCAGTTTGGCCTTGCCCTGGTAGTGCTGCGGGCCGCCCGTGACTTCAAAGCTGATTTCTTTGCTGACTCCATGCAGCAGAAGTACGCCGGTCACACGATAGTGCTGCGGGCCGGTCTGCTCGATCCTGGAGGAATTGAAGCGAATTTCAGGGAACTTGGCGGCGTTCAGCACCTTGGGGCCCAGCATGGTGCTCTGAATTTCAGCGCGGTCTTTCTCCGAAGCATCCGGATCCACAACTTTCATGTTCTTCGCCAGGACAGTAATTGCCGCTGACATGCCGGCGGCATTGACCTCAGCGGTGGCCACCGGTGCGGAAATCACATGATTATGCGCGAAACTGGAGAACAGCCCTGTCTTGTGCACATGAACGGTGATGGTGGATTGCTGCGCGCATGCCTGCGCTACAGGAAAGCAGAACATCAAAACCCACAACAGGTTACATTTCTTGCCCACAGATGTCCTCCCGCGCATACACGCCACCTTGCAACATTTCTCTGGCCCGTTCATACCCTGAGCCCCGGGTGTCGCGGTGCAATATAAGAGCCCAGGTTCCTGGGTTAGATGCAGCGCAGGCGTCCTTCGGCTATCGCCGCACGAATGTGGCGAGCATGCTGCTGCACGCGACATGAAGCGATTTGACGCCAGCCCTTGCGTTTTCAGCCCGCTCCTGGCTTTAACGGTGAATCCGCAAACCGACGGCGGGTCCGCTGGACAGGCATGTTCTTGCCGAGGGGATTGTAGCAAAGCGACAACCACCGCTCGAGACGACCCGGATGTAAAATGGAAGGTTCACTGGCTGACTTCATCAATCGCTTCCGAGGACAAA
>DATIWA010000454.1:0-15741 GCA_035465515.1 Candidatus Limnocylindrales bacterium
AGCCCCATCTCGCTGACCAATCAAAGCCGCCCGCAAACTGCGGAAAACATGCCATCAACGGCTGAGACAGCGATGCGGAAGTAACCGGGTTTCTAAAGCAATCTCGAAATGGGATGCTGAAATAAGAACGGCGCTTCGCCACCGTACTCCCGACATAAGCCCTAAAAATGGCTTTCCTCCGAGTTGCTATAGTTCCCGCCAATCCCGCTCCAGCACACAAAAGGCGGAATTATGAAAAAATTGCTGGTTACTCTTTTTTTCTCATGACCACACTTGTAAATGCAGATGACCAGCCCGCCAATGCAGCCAACAACGCCAACACGCCGCCGTTGCCGCCCGTGGCCAAAAAAGTCCACAAAGAGACCCACATCCACGGCGACACGCTGGCAGACGATTACCACTGGCTGCGCGAGAAATCGAACCCCGAGGTGGCGCAGTACCTTGAAGCCGAGAACGCATACGCTGACGCGG
This sequence comes from Candidatus Limnocylindrales bacterium, assembly GCA_035465515.1. Classification (GTDB taxonomy): domain Bacteria; phylum Acidobacteriota; class Terriglobia; order Terriglobales; family Acidobacteriaceae; genus Angelobacter. Next base: position 472 of record DATIWA010000454.1, read on the forward strand.
TTATGAAGCCCACAGAGGCCCTCCAGCAGAAGCTTTATTCGGAGATGATCAGCCACATCAAGGAGACCGATGTAAACGTCCCCTACAAGCACGGCGATTATTTCTATTACTCGCGCTGGGAACAAGGACTGCAGTACCCCATCCTGGGCCGCAAAAAGGGAAATGTGGAGGCCGCGGAAGAAATCACCATTGACGTGAACGAGCTTGCAAAGGGCCAGCCCTTCATGGCCCTTGGCGCGGGCGACGTAAGCGACGACGGAGCGCAGCTGGCTTATTCCACCGATAGCACCGGCTATCGCCAGTACACGCTCCGGGTGCGCGACCTCCGCACCGGCAAGGATTCACCGGTCATCGCGGAGAGGGTCGGCTCGGTGGCCTGGGCCAATGACAACCAGACGATCTTCTACACGGTGGAGGAGGACAAGACCAAGCGCCAGTACCGGCTTTACCGCCATACGATGGGCAGCGAGCCGGGCAAAGACGAACTGGTGTACGAAGAAACAGACGAGCGCTTCAACGTCGGAGTGGGCAAGACGCGCAGCGGCAAATACCTGATACTGGAGAGCGGCAGCCACACTACCGCAGAAGCCCGCTACCTTGATGCTTCGCAGCCCAGCGGCGAATGGAAACTGATTGTCCCCCGGCAGCAGGACATTGAGTATTACGTGGAGCACCGCGGAGACCAGTTCTACATCCGCTGCAACGATACCGGGCGCAACTTCCGCCTGGTCACGGCCCCGGTCAGCGCGCCGGAGAAGGCCAACTGGAAGGAACTTGTTCCTGCCCGGGCGGACGTAATGCTGAACGGCGTTGAGGTGTTCGAAGACTTTTATGTTCTGGTGGAGCGCGAGAACGCCTTGCCGGAGCTGATGGTGGTCAACTTTCACACGGGCGAAAAGAAGCGCATCAGCTACCCCGAGCCGGTGTACACGGTGGCGCCGCAGATCAACCGTGAGTTCAAGAGCAGACAGTTCCGCTATTCCTACCAGTCGCTGGTCACTCCTCTTTCAGTCTTTGACTACGACGTGGAAAAGCACACCTCAACCCTGCTGAAGCAAACCGAGGTCCCGGGCGGCTACGATCTCACGAAATACGCATCAGAGCGCGTGTGGGCCACAGCCGGCGACGGGGTCAAAGTGCCGATTTCAGTCGTTTATCGCAAGGACCTCAAGAAAGCCGACGGTTCCAATCCGCTCTATGTCTATGCTTACGGCTCTTACGGGTTCACTTTGCCGGTGACTTTCAGCCCGGCGCGTATTTCTCTGCTTGACCGCGGCATGGTCATGGCGTTCGCGCATATTCGCGGCGGAGGCGAGATGGGCAAACCGTGGCATGATGCCGGCCGTCTGATGAACAAGCTCAACACCTTCACGGACTTCATCGCCTGCACGGAGCATCTGGTTGCCGCCAAATACGGCGCTCGCGACCGGATCATCATTGAAGGCGGTTCCGCCGGAGGCCTCCTCATGGGCGCCGTTTCCAACATGCGGCCCGACCTGTTCAAAATCGTGGTCTCTCACGTGCCATTCGTGGACGTGATGAACACCATGCTGGATGCCTCCCTGCCGCTGACCGTGCCGGAATACGAGGAGTGGGGCAATCCCAATGAGAAGCCGGCATACGACTATATGCTCCAATACTCGCCCTATGACAATCTCAAGAAGGGCGCTTACCCCACCATGCTCGTCAAGACTTCATTCAATGACAGCCAGGTGATGTATTGGGAGCCGGCAAAATACGTGGCCCGGTTGCGCACCCTGAAAACCGACAGAAACCCGCTGCTGTTCAAAACCAACATGGCGGCAGGGCATGGCGGGTCCTCCGGCCGTTACGACCGATTCAAGGAAGTGGCGTTTGATTACGCGTTTATGCTTGCTCAGTTGTCAATAGGCGATTAGCGATCAGGGCTGAAACTGATGGCGGACCGCTCGATTTCTGCAGGGCCGAATACTGGCCGCTGACTGCCGAGTACTTACTTACGCCGCCGGCTTCTTCTTGCCCTTCGCCTTCCCCATGGCATGCAGTTCCTTGAGAATGCGGTCACGTTCTCCGGCGCGCTCTTCCTTCGAACCGCGCGTGACCTGGCCCTGCTCAGGCGGAGTCCCGCGGGTTTGGATGAACTCAGGCCGGCTGCGTTCGGCTTCACGGGGTTGAGGCGGCGTGGCTGCCGATTTTGGGCTGCGCTCCGCCGCGGCTGCCCGTCTCGCCGGCCGCTCGGCTCTGCGGCCTCCATTTTCTTCAGCGTGCATGCGCAAGGGCTCGGTGCCGGGGTCCTGGCCTTCTGTTTCACCGGTCTCCGGATTCACGATGTAAAGCAGGTCGGAGAGGTCGTCGGCGTGCTCTTCTTCATCGTGCAGAAGCTTTTCCAGAATGACGCGCGTGGTCGGATCGTTATTGTCGAAATACCGGATCATTTCCTGGTAGACCTCAATTACGATGCGCTCGGCAATGAGGTCTTCGCGGATCATGTCCGCCAATGTCTCGCCTTCCACATATTGTGAGACGGAGCGCTCGAGCAGGTTCTTTGGGTTGAAATCCGGCTTGCCGCCCAGTTGCTGGATCCGCTCGGCCAGCATGTCAGCGTGCTCGCGTTCGGCGTCGGCATGCTCTTTGAACTCATTGGCCACTCCCTTGCCGTGGACGCCCGTGGCCATGAAGTAGTGATGCATGTAGCGAAGCACGCACACGATCTCCGTGGCCAGGGCCTCATTCAGGATATTGATGGCCCTGTTGACGTCGCCCTTGTAGCTTTGCGTGACCGCGCCGTCTTCCATTTTTTGCTCAGCGCGACGGCGGAGATCCTCAACGTCTTTGACGAAATGCGGCATAAGTCCCTCACAAAAATGAATTATGAGCAACTAAGTTAAGATTGCCGCGTCACGGGGGGAGATGCCCGCAGGCGGGCGATGCAAGCGGAGGGCGGCAAGCTGGGCCTTGCCGGATGAAAGGCCTGTTCTGCGCGGGATCGTTGACCCGAAGTCCCCGGAAGGCGATGGCCAGGAGCGCGGGAAATGCAAACCGGCCGCAGCGTTTGGCGCGCTGCGGCCGGGGTTGAAGGATGAACGATGTTGAGAGTTACCGGATGCGGCGGGCCAGCATCTGGAAAGAGGTCCCATTCCAGAAGAGGAGCCCACGGACACGCACGCTGCCGCCGTTGGCGACGGTTACGCGAGAGTCGGTGCCGGATACGGTGGTGACATGGACCACGGTCTGGCCGGAGATCACGGCCAGGGCCGCATCTGCCGCCATGGTCAGGTCAAAGGTGCTTCCGTTGGCGGCCAGGTTCGACACGCTTCCGGAGATGCCCTGCTGCTGCAACTTGATCTTGTCCACGGTAATGCTTCCATTGGCCGGCGGCACCGCAGCGTTCGTATCAACCTCGATGCGCTGACCATCGTGGATCGTCGTCGCATCGAAGGGGAAGGTCGCATTCGGCAGGTTGCTGCCGCCGAAGCCGTTGCCCAGGTTGACGCGGAACTTGCTGGCGGCGAGCCCGGCGATGTTCACGCTGAAGTCGCTGCCGATTTTGCTGTTGTCCATGCCGCTGCCGATGCCGTCCTGAGCGCTCACCGTGAGAGTGGTACCGCTGATCGCGGTGATAAGTCCTTCGAGTTCGGCGCCCGTCTGGCTCTCCAGGCCTTCCAGTTCCTTGGCGAAAAGCGAACCGTCAGAGCGGGTAAAGCCTTCTACCGTCACAACCTGATTCAACGCGCTGGCTACGGTGGTGAGACCGTCTTTGAATTGAGTGGTGCTGTCGGTTGCGAAGGTGAGTGAGCTGCCGGTCTGGCCGACGTTCATGGTAAAGCTGGATCCGTTCACCGCAGTGACCAGTCCCTGCACGTCTTCGATTTCGCCGTCGTCGTCCTGCTGGCTGGCCTGCGCGCCGGGCGCCTTGGCGGTGATGTTGAAGGAAGTGGGGCCAAAGCTGATCCCATTGATCGTGCCGCCGCTCAGAGTAATCGAGTTGGCCACATTAACGTCAATGTTCAGCACCAGCGGCGAGGTGCCGATGTTGAGCGCCGGGCTCAACGGGACAGCGATGGTGGCGGTGGCGGGTCCGTTGATGTGAATCGCGGCGCCGGTGCTGCTCAAGAACGTCAGTTCCGAATTGACCAGCGTCAGGTTGGCCGCTGAAAACGTGCCTTGAGGCAGGTTGCCGGTAACAAACGGTTCAAACTTGCCGGAGGCATGGGTGAGTTCAAGGCGGTTGTTGGCGGGTACGGATACATTCACATTTGCTCCGCCGCCGCTGGGCGTAAGGCTTAACGCTGAGACGCTGACTTCAAATGAGATGACGCTGTCAGCCGGCGCATCGCCGAAGCGGACCTGCGTGCTGGCGCTATTGGCAGGTGATGGGGTGGGTCCAGGGTTCGTGCTGGCCGAACCGCCTCCGCCGCAACCCACGGCGAATACCAATCCGGCGATTACGATCAGGGCAAGGGCGGCCCGGTTGGCCGACAGTGAAAAACTTTTCAAACTCTTCGAAGTCATTTTCTTAATATCTCCTTCTCGGGGGACTATCTTTTAATTTTTGTTTTTGACCTTTAGCCCTCGGGTCCAGAGTAGCTTTGCTGGTCCCAGAGACCGCAAAGCGTTGGTCCTGGTTTGGGGCGGTCCAGGAACGCAACTCCTCCGCCGACTAACAGCTCTTTCTCTACTAGTGCCGTGCCGCAGATACTCTGATGGGTAAGACACGAAGAATTTATGTTTGGAACAAGTTTCCAACCGGGTTGGTCGTTTGGCCCGCAAAGTGCTTGGGACTGAAAGCGCCGGCGCGGATATTCTGAATAAAAGCAGGAAAAACCCGGCCGCACTTAACGGCCGGGTCAGGAAGACGATCAATGAAGCTACGGAGATGACTCCAGGTGTCCTAAAGGGCTGGGATGCCTGCTCACCACCCTTGGAGAATCACGGCTGGGGCACGTGCGTTACGTAGATACCACCCCAGGTTTCGCCTGTGATGGCGTCCAGCATGCTGGATGTCAGCACAAGCCAGTCTCCGCGGAAACCGTCGCGTTCCACGCCGACCGCGGTAATGGTTGCTCCGGCAGGCGCCTGAGAATCGAGGCCCTGCCCCGGTAAGGTCGTGTCGAGAACGACCTGGATTTCAGAAGGGTCTCCGCCCTGACGAAGGTAGAGGCCGTCCACCGAGCCTATCTTTGCCTTGAAGACGGTCCTGAACAAGGAGTTGGCCTTGCCGGAGACAGCAACAAAGGAAGAAGAGCGCCACCGCGGCGGCTCAGGAACAATGTCTTCACCGGCGCCCCCGTGCGCTCCCGGCGGGCGTCCGGAGAATACCCAATAAACAAAGTCGTCAAAGTTGTTCCCGGTTTTCGCTATGGGAATGATTTCAGAAGTTTGCGTGTCATAAACGAAGATGCCCTGGCGCAGAGGCACGGTGGTTTCAAAGCCGTTGGGATGCATGCTATTGCAGCTTGCGATCATGTCCTGGTTTCCGTCGGTAGCGCAGATAAGCAGCAACGGCCGGGTCTCCTCTCCCCATGCACCCCAGAAGCCGACAAACCTTCCGTCGAAAGAGACTCCTTCGCCAAGCCGATTGAATGTGGCGGATTCGCCCGGGACAGGTGAGCCGATCCCCACCAGGGTTTCCAGCGTCGCATCCGGTTGAATGGGCGCGCGATAGATGCCGCCCAGGGAAGGCGATTCTTCGTTATCGAACCCGGCGAAGACCATGTATCCGTCGGCAGCGCTGGGTGGTGACGTGGACCCGAACGTTACGGTCCCACCTGCGGGCTGGTTGGGAATCACGGTATTCACATTCGCGATCAGCACAACCGGCGACTTGCCGCCCTCGGCCTGAATATCACGGTAAAAGACCCCGGTCTTGCCCGAGTCCCCCTCCGTGTAATTTCCCTTGAATGCAATGATCGTGGCGCCGGTAACGGCCGGCGCACCGGGAAATTGGTCAAACCTTGTCCCTGGCGCCGCTCCCGGAACCTGCATATAGCTGAAATCAGGCAGGGCGCCCAGCAGTCCCACACCGGTCAAGAGCGCTCCGGCAGAGTGCGGATGCACGTATATGCCCGCGCTTCCCACCCTGGATTCTGTTCCGTCGCCCAGCACATAGGTCCACACCGGCTGGGATTGGCCGCGGAAGGCCGCGGTGTCCGAACCGATGTCAATGCGCGCGATGGATGGGAATTCATTGAAGGAAGCCAACTTGTCCTGATACGGCGTGTTGTTGGGCTGAGGCACTTCCATGGCTCCGCTGGCAATCTCCTGGATGGGCTTGTTGCCGGCGCCCATGTCCAGCGTGTAGATTCCGCGGACCGGCTCAGATTCACCTTTACTGTGGGCCCGGAAAACCACCATGCCGCGCCCGTTCACGGCAGGTTGCGTATAGCTGTTGAACGTTTTGGTGGAATTCGGCATGAGGGTGGCCGCATTCACTCCCGTATCCCACGTTACCGGCGCCCAAATACCTTTTGCCGGTTCGGTATTTACGGTGAATGACAGAGGGTTTGACGAACCACCACCCGGCGGGGGGTTCTCGACGGTCACTGAAAGATTTCCCGGCGCTGCAATCGTCACCGCCGGAACCACCACCGTGAGCTTTCCTTTATCCAGGGAAGCAGGAACCAGTGGAGTCGTGCCAATGGTCACCGCCGCTCCGGACACGAAGTCTTTGCCGGAAAGAGTCAGCGTAAAATCGCCGCCGCCGGCGATGACATTGGACAGGGAGTAGGAAAGGGAGTTCAGGCCCGGGCGCGGGTTGGCAACCGTGAAATCCAGCGCTTTGGATTTGCCTCCACCGGGACCGGGGTTGGAGACCGTGACTGCGTGGATGGCGGCGGCGGTCAAGAACGAAGCGGGCACTGCGATCGTAAGCAGGTTCTTGGTGAACGACGAGGCAGTAAACGAAGTGCCGCCGATCTGGACCGAGGTGTCGGAAACAAAGTTGTCTCCTGAAATTTCCAGGGTAAATCCATCGCTGCCTGCCAGGATGCTGGTGACCGAGAGCGATGCCAGCGATGGCAGCGGATTGAGCACAGTAAAGTCCATCGCGCCGGACTTGCCGCCGCCCGGACCCGGGTTCGATGCGCGTATCCCGACGATGCCGGCCCTGGCCATCAGGGACGCAGGGACGGTCACGGTCAAGCGGGTCGCGCTCTGTGCGGAAGGCGTTAGAGAAGTTGCGCCGAAATCCACGGTCGTGCCGCGAACAAAGTTGGAGCCCTCAATATCCAGAGTTACGGCATCGGAGCCGGCAAGAATACTGGATACAGAGATGGCACTGATTACCGGGCCAGGGTTCGTGACGGTGAAATCCATCACTCCCGAGACGCCGCCCCCCGGACCAGGATTGAAAACAGAGACTGCAAGAAGCCCGGCGGTGGCGATGCTGGAATCCGGGATGGAGACCGCCAAGGTCGTCTTGCCGGTGGCCGAAGGTGTCAACGTGGCCGTGCCGAAATTTACACGGCTGCTGGAATTGAAGCTGGTCCCGGTAATCTCCAGCACCAGAGCTGTTGTGCCGGCGAGGGCGCTTGAGAGCGACAGTTGGGTGATAGAAGGAACAGGGTTGGTTACCGTGAATTCCATCCGGTTCGAAGTCCCGCCGCCGGGTGCAGGATTGGACACGGTCACGGGGAGCACGGCGGCGTCGGCGAGCAGAGAATCAGGAACCGCTACTTGCAGCCGGCCGGGGCTGACCAGGGACGCGGTCAGGGTTGTTGTGCCAAACCCGACAGTCGCGCCGGGAGTAAATCCGGCGCCGATAACATCGAGCGAAAATCCGGGGCTCCCAGCCACGACGCTGGTGAGAGAAAGGGAATTTAAGACGGGCGTTGGATTCTGCTGCTTTTCAACTCCACCGCAGCCCAAGGCTGCGATCAATAACAAAAAGAGAAACGGTTTAGTCCGATTCAACATGGGAGTACGCTTCCTTTCTGGGCGTGGTGGTTAACGAAAAGGGGGAAGCTTCAAGGCAACTGGATTTCATAAACCTTTGCCTTTCGTACCGCCATGGCACCATCCTGCTACTCTGGAATCCAGAGTTGAAGTAAGCTGCGTCACGCTCATGTGTGACAGTTCTTCCATGCCTGCGAGTCAATGCGGGTTTGCGAACTTGAATCGGGGTGAGAGGCCGCAGCCAATTGCGGCTGCGGCCCTGTGCATCGGTGAGAAGACTGTTACGGAGTGGTAATGCGGCGCGCAATCATGTTGAAACTGGCGCCGGTCCAGAAGGGGATTCCGCGGACCCGGAGCGTGACGCCGTTACTGATGGCGCCAAAGGTGTTATGTGTGCCCGGCTGCTGGAACACGTGCACAACCGTCTCGCCCGACAGAATCGCGAAATGTGAATCCGCCGGCACAGTCAAGTCGAAGGTTGCAGCGTTGCCGGTGCCGGCAACGAAATTGGAGACAGTTCCGGTAAGGGCGCGCTGCTGGAGCTTCACTTTGTCCGCGGTGATGGTCCCGTTGGCCGCGGGGACCGCGCTTGTGGTCTCCACTTCAACGCGCTGGCCGGCTTTGATATGTGAGCTGTCAAATGGGAACGCGGCGCCGCCGATGGTGAGGTTGGTTGTGTCGCAATTGCCCAGATCAACGGTGTACTTGCTGTCAGCAAGGCCGCTTACGTCAACCGTAAATGTGTCGCCGACTTTGGAGCCATCCACTCCGCTGCCGATTCCGTCCTGCGCCATGAGGGTGAAAGAGGTCGCCGGAACGCCGGCAACCGCCGTGACGAGGCCTTCTACTTCGGCGCCCGTCTCGCTTTCTATCCCTTCCACTTCCTTGGCGAACAGGGAACCGTCAGACCGGGTAATGCCCTCCACTTTGACGATCTGGTTCAGCATGCCGGCGACGCCGGTAATGCCGTCACTGAACTGGGTGGTGCTGTCGGTGACAAACGCCAGTTCGGCGCCGCTCTGGCCGGCTTTGAGCGTGAAGTTTGCGCCCGAGACGGCTATGACCAGTCCGGCGACGTCTTCAATCTCGCCGCTGTCATCTTCCTGCCGGCCGGTTTGCGCGGCAATGGCCTTGGTGCCGATCGTGAAGGATGCTCCGGTGAAGTTGAACCCGGTGATATTCCCCGCATTGTCCAGGGCCAGCGAGTTGGCCACGTTGATATCAACATTGAGGAGGCCCGGAGTGGCCCCCACCGTGAGGGCAGGGCTGAAATTGAGGGTGATGGTCTGCGTGGGGCTGCCTTGCAGCTTGGTCACGGCATTGCTGGCGTTCAGGTAAGTCATTTCCGGATTGGTAATCGTGACTTGAGCGCTTGAGTAGGTGCCTTGCGGGACATTCACGATGCCGAGGGGTTCCAGCTTGCCGGCCATGTGACTCAGTTCCAGCCGGTTGGGTGCGACAGCGATATTCACCGGGGCCCCGCCCCCGCTTGGAGTCGCCACGATGGGACTGGCGATCGTCAACTCGAATGAGAGCACCTTGTCAGCAGGAGCATCTCCAACGCGGAGTTGGGTTGCCGTCGTGCCCGCGGGAACCGCAGGCGTTGTACTGCTGGAACCACCGCCGCAACCGATGATGAATATGGCCGCCACAAGAGCGGCCGTGAAAGCCGCCAGTGACGCCCGATATAAAAGATTTTTTAAACCAGATTGTTGCATGGAAATTCTCCTTACCGGACTAAAGGGGAGTAGTCCTCATCCAAGTAGGCAGGCAGCCCGGTACTCTGGTAAGTGATGGACGTCACGTTGATGTGTAAGCGGGCGTTGAGCGCGCCCAGGTATCGAGGTCCTTCGCCGCGGGGCTGATGAGAATGAAAGCGGAATATGGCCCGGCACGCGTTGGGCAGCTGGACATTGACCCGGAGCAGGCTTTGCGTAATAATAATTGGATATTCGAACGAACGTTCGGTAACCGCCCCATGGCCTTTGCGAGCACAGAAACCCGGTCTTCGGGCGCGCCCTTGAACGGCCGCCCCGCCGCCAACGGGCGCAAGCCTGCGCAGGCGCCGGTGGATTCACGCTTTGACCGCCAGCTGGCGCGCGTGTTGGACCACGCCGCGCGCATCTTCTGTGAAAAGGGATATGAAGGCGCCTCCATGCGCGATCTTTCCCGCGCGTCCAACATGTCACTGGCCGGCCTCTATCATTATTTTTCATCCAAGGAAGAGCTGCTTTACATGATCCAGAAGCACGCCTTCCGCACGATCATTGAGACCCTGCGCGAGCGGCTCAAGGAATCAAGCAATCCGGAAGAGCGCGTCCGGATTTTCATTGAGAACCATGTGGAGTACTTCCTGGCCAACAAAGAGGCCATGAAGGTGCTGACGCATGAAGATGAAACGCTGAAGAACGGGCGCGGCGCGGAAATCCGGGCCATCAAACGCGAGTATTACCGCATCTGTTTTGATCTGCTGGAAGAGTTGCGCAAGGCCCGGGGTGTGGAATTTTCCGGGCGCATGGCCGTGCTGAGCCTGTTCGGCATGATCAACTGGATTTATACCTGGCACAACCCGCGCGTTGACGCCAACGCCAAGGCCCTGGCGCGGGAGATGGGCGATATTTTTCTGCACGGCGTGCTGCAGCCCGGCAAGGCAAGGAAAAAAGCTTCGCGAGCAAGACACTGATGGGGCCTGGAAAAGACGGGCGCCTGAACTACAAGATCTGGAAAATTCAAAGGAGCTATTTGAACCATGGCCACAACCACAGCAAGTGAAACCAAGACCCTGGTGAGCTATCGCGTTGAAGACGGCGTCGCCGTCATCGAACTGTGCGATCCGCCGGCGAATACCTACACCTACGAGATGAACCGGCAGCTGGATGAGTGCATCCTGAAGGCGCGCATGGACAACAGCGTGTACGTGCTGCTGCTGACCGGCTCGGGCGACAAGTTCTTTTCCGCCGGCGCCAACATCAAGATGCTTTCCTCGGTGGACCCGACCTTCAAGTACTACTTCTGCCTGCACGCCAATGAGACCCTCCTGCGGCTGGAGCACACGCCCAAGCTGGTGATCGCGGCCATCAACGGGCATTGCGTGGGCGGAGGGCTTGAAATCGCCATGGCCTGCGATCTAAGGATCGCGCGGCGCGACGCGGGCAAGATCGGCCTGCCGGAGATCAACCTGGGCGTGCTGCCCGGCACCGGCGGAACGCAGCGCCTGAGCCGCATGGTAGGCAAGAGCAAAGCCATTGAACTGATGGTGACCGGAAACACCTTCACCTTTGAAGAGGCGAAGGAGATGGGCATCATCAATGATATTTACGAGCGCGAAAACTTCATGGAGAACGTGATGGAGTACGCGCGCCAGTTCACGCCACCGAACAAGGCCGCGAAGGCCGTGGGCAACATCAAGCGGTCCGTGCAGACAGGCTGGGAGATTCCGCTCGAGTCCGCCCTGGCGGTGGAGCGCGAACTGCAACAGCGCCTGTTTGCCAGCGAAGACGCCAAGGAAGGCCTGGCGGCTTACGTGGACAAACGGCCGGCGACGTTTACGGCGAAATAACCGCTTCGTCCGACGGGATGCGGCAGGCCTCAGGCCTGCATAAAGGGAGCAAGAAATGCGGGCTTTAGCCTCTGCGGATACCTCGGAGGCTAAGGCCTTCTTCCAGAAAACCGAGAACGCAAAGCTGAAGCCCTGCTCCACGCTCCATCACCAGGAAAGCTGGCGCCAGTGGCCGGCAGCTAGAGGCTAAGAACATGTTGGCAGCAACGAAAGCAAAAGTCGCACCGGGGAAATTGTTGATCAACGGGCAGTGGAGTGAAGGCTCAGGGAAGCCGTTTGACACCGTCAATCCGGCCACCGGAGAAGTGCTCACGCAGATCGCGGAGGCCAGCGCACAGGATGTTGACAAGGCGGTTGCCGCGGCCCGAAAGGCATTTGATGACGTCAGCGGCCCGTGGCGCAAGATGTCGGCCAGCGATCGGGGAAAAGTTCTGTGGCGCATCGCCGACCTCATCGAGAAGAACATTGACGAACTGGCGGAGCTGGAGACGCTCGATAACGGCAAGCCGATTTTTGAATCGCGCTACGTGGACATGCCCATGGTGGCGGATGTATTCCGTTATTACGCAGGCTGGGCGACCAAGATCCACGGCGAGACGGTGAACACCTTCAGCAACACTTTCACCTACACGCTGCGCGAGCCGGTGGGCGTGGTGGGCGCGATCGTCGCCTGGAATTTTCCGCTGCTGCTGGCAAGCTGGAAACTGGGCCCGGCGCTGGCCTGCGGCAACTGCGTTGTCCTGAAGCCCGCGGAAGACACGCCGCTGAGCGCGCTTCGTTTCGGTGAATTGTGCGTTGAGGCAGGACTCCCGGCAGGGGTCCTCAACATTGTCACCGGCGGGCCGGCTACCGGTCAGGCGCTGGTGAAACATCCCGGCGTGGACAAGGTGGCTTTTACCGGCTCGACTTCCGTGGGCAAGGAGATCATGCGCGCTTCGGCGGAGACGCTCAAGCGCGTGACGCTGGAGTTGGGCGGCAAATCGCCCAACATCGTTTTCTCCGATTCCAACATGGACGCCGCAGTGAAAGGCGCGGTGAACGGCATCTTTTACGGCAAGGGCGAGGTCTGCTGCGCGGGATCGCGGCTGTTCGTGGAAAAGAAAGTGGAAGACGAGTTCACGACCAAGCTGGTGGAGTACGCCAAGAGGATCAAGCTGGGAGACCCGCTCGATCCCAGGACGCGCCTGGGTGCGATCGTCAGCCAGAAGCAGATGGACACCGTTCTCGGCTACATCGAAGCCGGAAAGAAGGAAGGCGCCACGCTGCTGGCCGGAGGCAAACGGGCGGCGGTCAACGGGGACAATGGATTCTTCATTGAGCCGACGATCTTCGGCGGCGTGAAGAACGAGATGAAGATCGCGCAGGAAGAGATCTTCGGCCCGGTGCTGGCTACGCTCACGTTTGACGACCTTGAAGAAGTCGCCGAACTGGCCAACCGGAACGTTTACGGGCTGGCGGCGGCCATCTGGACCAATGATTTGAAGAAAGCCCACCAGATGTCGCGACGGCTGAAGGCCGGCACGGTGTGGATCAACACCTACGGCCTGATGGATGCCGCCCTCCCGTTCGGGGGGTACAAGCAGTCGGGCTTTGGCCGGGAACTGGGAATGCACGCGATTGAACATTACACGGAATTGAAAACCGTGTGGATGAATCTGTAATGAGCATGCGTCCGGCCATGGCGGCCGCGGGTGAAGAACATTACCGGAAGCTCGAAAGAATGTATCTGCGGGCGCCCATCAATGAATTCTTTCAGCCCGAGATCGCCATCAGCCATGGGGCGGCCGAGATCGCGGTGACGGTAAGTAGAAAGTTTTTTCATGCGGCCGAGGCCATGCACGGTTCGGTTTATTTCAAGTGCCTGGATGATGCCGCGTTCTTTGCCGTGAGTTCGCTGGTCGAGGACTGTTTTGTGCTGACCAGCAGTTTCAACCTTTACCTGCTGCGTCCCATCTCGGAAGGGCTGGTTCGAGCGCGGGGCAAGGTGGTACATGCCGGAGGCTCGTCGTTCGTTGCAGAAGCCGTGCTCTCCGAAGCGCAAGGAAAAGAGATTGCCCGCGGAAGCGGGGCGTTTGTGAAAAGCAAGGTCAAGCTGGTCCCGGAGATGGGATATGAGTAAGCCTCTGCGGAACCGGATTCAGGCCGCCGCATGAGGGCGGTCAAAAAAGATTTACGCCGGCCATGCATTGCCGGCATTCAAGATTTCGGCCGGCTGTGGGCCGGCGTTAGGAGCCTGTTGCATGCCTGGAAAAATACATAAGATCGGCACGTTCAGTGACTGGGTCGGCGTGTTCAATGAGTGGCGCAAGGAAGTGGGCGTGGACCACGACCAGATCCGGAATTTCAAGTTTGACACCCTGTATGGGGCGATTGAGACCGATGAGATCACCTTTGGCTACTACAAGGGCCGCAACAAATGGGAGAACCTGCGCCAGATTCCGACGCAGAATATGCGCGACGCGCTGATGAACCTGATCGTTTACCAGGGCGACACGGAATTCGCCAGCGTGGAGCAGCAGCGCTTCCTGTTTGAAAGCGCTCCCAGCGACTACGACCGCTCCTCGCTGACTCGCGTCATGATCGAGGAGATGCGGCACGGCTGGCAGATGTGCGCGCTGTTGATTGACTTCTTCGGCGAGACCGGCAAGGTGGAAGCCAAGAAGATGCTCGACCGCCGCGCCTACGAGAACAAGCGCCTGCTGGGCAGCTTTAACGAGGAGTGCGACAACTGGCTGGACTTCTTCGCCTTCACTGATTTCGTGGACCGCGACGGCAAGTTCCAGCTCCAGATGCTGAAGTACTCGGCGTTCGCGCCGCTGGGCCGCTCCATGAGCTACATGCTGCGCGAAGAGGCCTTTCACATGGGCACGGGCAACACCGGACTGGCGCGCATTGCCGAAGCCGGTGTGGTGCCCCACTGGCTCATGCAGAAATACCTGAACAAATGGATCTCCAGTTCCTACGACCTGTTCGGCACCGACCATTCTTCTTCGGCGCACTGGGCCTACACATGGGGACTCAAAGGCCGTTATGACGAACCGAAAAATGCCAATCAGCCGGACCTGGACGACCTGAACGACTACAACCGGCATCTCTATCGCGACGAGTGCGCCACGCTGGTCAAGCGCATCAGCGCCGCCCAGAAGCCGGGGAACGAAGAGCTCTACTGCCCGGACATCAAATTCAACCGGCAGATCGGCAAGTGGAAGGAACAGCGTTTCCATCCGAAGACCGGCCAGCCGATGGACGAAAAAGAATACCGGCAGGAATTTGAGACCTGGATGCCCACCGCGGCGGACAAGAAGCTGCTGATGGACATCATCGGTTCGGAGAAGAAGTGGATCGCCCCCCGTACCGGCGCCAAGGACCCGCTGCTGACCATCGGCGAAGTGAGGAAGAACGCGATAAACGCCAATTAGCCGTTGGCAGGCGGCATTCAGCAAGATAAGGGCTGCTCCGGCAGCCCTTATCTTCGCTTGGCCTAGGCCTTGCGATCAATGCCTTTCATTTTGGCGAGATGATGGAAGCGAGATGACGCAGCAGGAACAATTTTGCCGTTGCCAATGATGTGCGCCGGCGTTGGTCTGGCATGATTTTCGCCCTGCCGGTTGAGGAAGCGCATTTTAGAACGGTTTACCGCTCCGGGCCGCGATTTTCCGCGTTCTTGTTTATTATTGGTAGTCCATGTCCACCACGACTGAACCCGCAAAAAGTTCCTACACGCTGAACGAACTCATGGTCGCGGCGGCGGCGCGCGAGATCAAAGACGAAGAAGTTGTCTTCGTCGGTATGCGGCTTCCACTGATTGCCTTTGTTGTGGCCAAAAAGACGCATGCGCC
>DATIWA010000455.1:0-3078 GCA_035465515.1 Candidatus Limnocylindrales bacterium
TACCGGAGGCTCCGGCTACGGTTACAATGACTTGTATCGCCGGACCAGCGAGACTGCAGCTGCTGGTCCGGGATGCAACAACGGCCAGGTGGCGTACACGCTGGATAACGTTCGGCAACCGCCTGCAGCGCAACCCCGCGCTGGCCTCTTCGGCGTCATCCTGCGGGAACAGGTACGGCAGTCCGCTCTATTGGTGGACCAATTACTAACTCCTCGTTTGCTCCTGGCACCACGAGCCAATAAATTAGCGCGTTGTTTTCGACGTTCACCAGCTCAAAGCGACAAGCTGATGCGTGGACGAGGCAGCGAAGACGGCCGATGGGCTACAAAGTCCGGACCGCATCCTCCACCTGTTTGGCCATTGCCGTATAGGACTCGCCTTTGAGAAAAAGTGGAGCGCCGATCCTTACCTCGACCTGCCCGCGGCGGGGCCATACGGTGTATCTGTGCAGGACCCGATCAAGTCCCACAAGCCGGATCGGCACAACGGGCACTTGCATTCGCGAAGCAATCATCCCCACGCCTGGGTAGAAGCGCCCAATCTCGCCCGTCAGCGTGCGCTCTCCTTCGGGAAAGATCAGGATGGACCAGCCATCCTCGAGGAGTTCTCCCATATAGCGCAGTGACTGGCGCGTTCCCGTCTCCGCCTGTGGGATGGGAAACGCATTGAACAACAGAGTCAGCAGCCGATAGAGGATGCTGTTGCCCCATCGTTGTGTGAAAGAGTGGCGTTCAGGGAAGAAGTGAGCATCAAAATATTCCTTCCACATCGCCGCTGCGATCCGGTAACGCCATCGCTGCGGCAGGCTGGCCATGATGGCAGGCGTGTCAAGGTTGCTTTGATGGTTTGCCACGAACACCACCGGGCCCTCAACCGCGTCAAGGTTTTCTCTTCCGGAGATTTTCAAGCGAGCAAAAAGCCTGGTGATGGGCAAGAAGGCCGTCGAGAGAAGGGAACGGCGAATGAACCTTGCCAGCCAGGTGCGATTATAAACGGGCTGCGGCGCGGGTCTGGCGGGTCTGATCGCCTGGACCAGGTCTCCCACCTTGTTCATCGAAGCAAAGACACTTTCGTCAATGCTGGTCTCCAGCTTTTCCTCCAGGTCCATCATCAGCTCCACCCGATCCAGGGAAGAGAGCCCCAACTCTTCGAGCGTGGTGTCAGGCGTGATGGTTCTGCCGGGGGCATATTTTTGCACCAGCTCAGCAAGCGCCAGCTTCGGTTTCGGAAGTTCCTTGCGGCCTGTTTGCAGCGCCGCGGCGATTTCAGCGCGCCGGATCTTTCCGGTGGCCGAGGTGCGCGGCAACTCACCCTGTGTCCAGAGGGAAACCTTACGGATCCTCTGATGCGGTTCAAGCTGCTGGTTTGCCTGCTGCACAACCTCTTCGCCGTTATGGCCCGGTTCCAGGACAAGAACAGCGTGGACTGCGTCCCTGCCAATGACCGCCGATTCACGGACCCCGGCAATCCTGTTGAGCGTGGCCTCCACGTCTTCCGGAAAGACCTTGAGTCCTTCGGGCGTGACGATCACTTCTTTTTTCCTCCCCCGGATTATCAGGGCGCCGTCCGGGCGCAGTTCTCCGATGTCCCCGGTACGAAGCCAGCCATCTTTAAACGCGGCGGCTGTTTCGGACGGAAGCTCAAAATAGCCGGATGTCACGCTATCGCCGCGCACCAGCACCTCGCCGTCTTCGGCAATCTTGACCTGAATGCAGGAGAGCGGCATTCCCGTTGTGCCGGGCTGGACATGAAACGGGTGACTGAAGCTGATGATGGGCGCGGTTTCCGTCAGCCCGTATCCCTGGGTGACCACGAATCCCAGGTTGGACCAGAACTGCTCCAGGTCGGCGGGAAGCGGCGCTCCGCCCACGATGAAGCAACAGAATCTCCAGCCGAAAAGCCGGTGCACCGCCCGGAAACGCCACCAGCGCAACGGCCACGGTCCAGTGGCGTTTGGCGCTTCTCTGGTTTCCGGGAAACGGTGCAGAACATAGTCACGCAGGACCTCCAGGAACTTCGGCACGGAGATCAGGGCGCAGATGCGCCTGGCGCGGATCTGGCGCGCGATTTCTTCAGGACTGACGCTCGTCAAAAATACGACCGATGCCGGCACCAGAGGAACCAGGAACATCGCGATGGCCTGGCCAAAGAGATGGCTCATGGGCAAAAGATTGAGCCCGCGAACCGGCGACAGCAGCCCGATATATCGCCGATACGGGGCAAGCTGCTCATCCAGAGACCCTATGCTTGCCGCCAGGTTCCGGTGTGTCATCAGCACGCCCTTGGGTTCGGCTGTAGTACCGGAGGTGAAAACTATTTCAGCCAGGTCGTCTTCGCTGACGGCAACAGGTTCATGGGCGGGCTGGTCAGCAGCAGTTTCGATGTCTCTGAGCGACCAGATCGGAGCGCCGGTCTCAGGCCTGGGGACCAGGTCGCCCAGCAGGACCAGGCGCGGATGGATTTTTTGCTCGATACGATGGAAGAGACTGGTGGTTGCCTGCGGCTCAACCGGCACCAGCACAACGCCTTCAAGCAGGCAGCACCACAGGGCCGCAACCCAGCCAGGCCGGCTCTCTGACCAGATCATCACCCTGTCGCCCTTGGCGATGCCATGAGCGCGGAGGCGGGCGGCAAGCGCTCGCGCCATCCGGGCGACGTCGGCATAACGGTACGTCCAACCACGCCAGCCGTCGTCATAAACCACGAACTCGCGGTCGAGCTGCGCAACTTGCTGAAAGAAGCCGGCCAGCCTACTTGGCCTGCCCGCCTTGAAGGGGCCAGGGACTTGAAGTTGCCTGGGATTGACTGCAGGTAATGCCATGGGGCCCCGCCCAACACCCAGTTTCGCCCGCCATGAGCCGGCATGCTGTGAGCCCTGTCACCCGATTGGAAGCAGCTCTGCCCAGAGTTCGCGCAAGGCCAGCAGCCTCAACTCGCCGAATCTTCTGTGCCGTGTTCCGCATCTAAAAGACATCCGGTTAAGTGGGATTTACCAGGCAGTTGTGGGCCGGTTCCCGCCTCAAGCGTCACCGATCTCCAGTAGCAGTTGATCTTCTCAGCAGGAAATACAAACAATA
>DATIWA010000456.1:0-11560 GCA_035465515.1 Candidatus Limnocylindrales bacterium
CCGCGCGATTGACTCGACGCTTACGCCCATGGGCAAGCGTCTGCTGCGGGCCTGGATGCTGCGGCCCTCGATCAACGTGGCCGAGATCAACCAGCGGCTCGACGCCGTGGAGGCCGGAGTTAAAGATTTCATCGCCCGCGAGGAGCTGCGGCGGGCCCTGGAAGGCGTGCTGGACATTGAGCGGCTGCTGAGCCGGGTGACCCTTGAGACGGCCAACCCGCGCGACGTGCTGGCGTTGTGGGCTTCGCTAAATCGCACACCGCTGATCAAGTCGGCCCTGGGCCGGCTGGATTCCGCCCGCTTGCAGGAACTCCATCTCCTCATGGATGAGATGAAGGACCTGCGGGAACGTATTGAAAAAACAATCATTCCCGAGCCGCCTCTTTCGCTGGCCGATGGCGGCGTGATCCAGCCCGGAATCGACCCGGAGTTGGACGAATTGCGCAACCTGAGCCGCAACAGCAAGCAGTACATCGCGCAGATTGAAGAGCGCGAGCGCAAGCGCACCGGCATCGGATCGCTGAAGGTCAAGTTCAATTCTGTCTTCGGCTATTACATCGAGATCAGCAAGGCAAACCTGCATCACGCGCCACCGGACTACGAACGCAAACAGACGCTGGTGAACGCCGAGCGCTTCACCACGCCGGAACTCAAAGAGTACGAAACCAAAGTTCTGGACGCGCAGGAGAAGATCGTTGAGATCGAGCGGCGGCTGTTCGCCGAACTGCGGGCGGCCATCGCCGGCGAAGCAAAACGCATTCGGCAGACTTCGCTGGCGCTGGCGGAGGTGGACGTCCTGGCGGCGCTGGCGTTCATCGCCCAAAACCGGGGCTACTGCCGGCCCAGGTTCCACAGTGAAGACAGCGGCGAGCTGGAAATCATTGACGGGCGGCATCCGGTGCTGGAGCAGCAGGACCTGACCGGCAGCAACGACCGTTTTGTGCCCAACGATCTTTTCCTGAATTCCAGCAGCCACACCATCCTGCTGATCACCGGACCGAACATGGGCGGCAAGTCCACCTATCTGCGGCAGACGGCCCTGATCGTGCTGATGGCGCAGATGGGGTCGTTTGTGCCGGCGCGCTCGGCGCGGCTGCCGGTGGTGGACCGCATCTTTACCCGCATCGGAGCCAGCGACAATCTGGCCCGCGGCCGCTCAACTTTTATGGTCGAAATGACGGAGACGGCGGCCATTCTGAACACAGCCACCTCGCGTTCACTGATTCTGCTGGATGAGATTGGCCGCGGCACGGCGACCTATGACGGGTTGGCGATCGCCTGGGCGGTAGTCGAATACATCCATTCCACCAGCGGCGCCAAAACCCTGTTCGCGACTCACTATCACGAACTGACCGAACTGGACAGCCTGCCCGGCGTGAAGAACTTCCACGTTTCTGTGAAAGAAAATGCCGGCGGAATCGTCTTTCTCCGCAAGGTGGAGCAGGGCGCGGCTGACCGCAGCTACGGAATTGAGGTCGCCAAGCTGGCGGGTCTCCCGCCGCAGGTGGTGGTGCGTGCAAGAGAGGTGCTACACGAGCATGAGAGCGCGGAGCATGAGGCCACGGCGCATCTCTCGCCCGGGGTGCACGATGCGGAGCCGCAGATGCAGTTGACCATGTTCACCCCGCTCTCACAGAAAATTGTGGACCGGCTGCGCGAAGCCGACCTCAACAACCTGACCCCGCTGGACGCCCTGAACCTGCTGAATGAGTTGAAGAAGCAGGTCTAGCAATCAGCCGTTTGGAAATTACCAGGATTCCAGTCAGCGACCACAGTTAAAGACCCGGGCGAACCAGAACAAGCCATTTCACCGCGGGGGCAGCGGCGTTACACGAGTGCTGCAACCTACGCCGTCTCCGCGCCCAAAAAGAGCGGAAGGACCAGACGGCCCTTCCGCTCGCGAGCTGTGCTTTCACTTCGCGTTACGGGTGGCTGAACTTCACGCCATCCCACACCCAGTGCAGCCGGGTGGCGAAGACGCTGGCAGCGATGTCCGCCGCGTTATACACCTGGCTGAGTTCATCGCCCAGCCGGGTTACGCCAGCCACCAGCCCGGTTATGTTGTTGAATCGCGCCCAGTCGGTAACCAGTAGATTGCCTGGCTGGGGTAGAGGTGACGGCGCATAGAAGCCCACAGTGGCCATCACCGGAGCCACGGGAACAAATTTGCCGCCATTCACGGCAACCGGCGTGCACTGTGTGTTGTCACACTGGAGCACGTCCCAGTTTGCGCCCGGAACAGCCACCGTTCCCGCGCTGATGGAGCGAGACACCAGCGCAAAGGGATCGGCGGTGCCTTGCGCTCGCGCCAGCGCCAGCGGGTCGGTTGCCGGATCGCGCAGCGCCGTGCCGGGAACCACACTGAGCGTGCGTCCCAGGTATGGAAGCGCGTCATCAGGCGGCTGGAGCCCCGGCATGGCCTGCGGCAATGGCGGAACGCTGGAGAGCAGGGGCAAGGTGCAGCCCTGATCGTGGAGCGTTTGCAGGCCGGCCTTGAGAGCATCTGCAAAATCGCTGCGGATGCTGAAGGTCAGCGGAATCGCCGGCTGTGAAGGCACGTCCGGCCGGTCGTTGTTGAACGTGAGGAACGCCAGCGGCGGTTTGCTGGTCAGCCATCCCAGCGGCGGGTTGGGCCCGGCCACGCCGAGGATGCCTGCAAGTGCCTGGGCACGCATCTCCGGCTGGTCCAGAGTGTCCAGCAGGTTGAGGTAGCCGCCGATCTCGCTGATGTTGCGCGGAGCCGGAATGCGGGAGCCGATTACGTCTCCCTGAAGGGCCAGCCGGCGCAACAGGATGGTTTGGGCTTCAAAAACATCCGGCGAGGTGGCGTTCTTAATGATGCCATCGAGCGTGTCGAGCATGCGGTCCGCTGCGCTGGCCGGAAGGACTGGAGTAGTGTCTGCCATAAATTCATCTCCTTAAAGCGGACGAGGTCAGCCTCATCCGGTCAGTTGTTTCCGCCTGTTCCTGTACCTGTTCCGCCAGTGCCGCCGGTTCCACCGGTACCGCTACTGCCTCCGGCGCCCGTGCCGCCGCCGGTGGTTCCGCCGCCGGTGCCGCCGCTGCCTTCCGTTTTGCCGGAGCCAGCGGCCTGCTTGGCATCAGTGGCCCCGCCGCCTCCGCCACTGATGGCCTTCAGCGCGTCAGAGCCGGCGGTCGGATTCTTGCCGTAGATTCCGCCGACGATGTTGCCTACCGTGGCCATGGCTTGCGCGGAGAGGTCCTTGGTGGTCTTCAACGCGTCAGCGCGGGCCTTTTCGGCAGTGTCCTGCGTGTTCTTGATCAAAGGCGAGAGCAGCGATGCTCCGGTGAGATCAGGACTGAAGTCCTTCTGCGCGGCAGCGGCCTGGGCCATCGCCGTGAGCAGCCCTGTTTCAGTGGTGGGACCGCCTCCCGCATTGAAGTTGTTGATCAACGTGGGCAAGCCGCTTACGGTGCTAGGACCGCTGAGACCGGCGGCGATGGAAGGCGTGGTTGTCGGCAACTGCACGCTGCCAATGTCAGGAGCAGTGTCAGCCGGCGCATCCGCCCAGTTCCAGAAGCGGGTGAGGTCGATCTTCTCCGCAGACGGGCAGCTTCCCAGGATGGCTTCGCCCAGCACCCCGCGCGTAGGCAGGGCCACGGTGGCCTTGGGAGGACTGAACGCCGTCTTGTGGAATTCCGTCAGCATGTCCTGGACCTGTTTGGAGGTGATCTTCATGGAATCCGCCACCGAGCGCGGAATGATGAAGGGCATGATCATGGAGTTGCCGTAGAAGCCGAGCACGCGGTTCTCCACGCAGTTCAGCAGGGGGACCATCTGGGTTTCGTCGGCCACGCCATCCGGCGGAACGCCGATGGTGAAACCTTCCAGCATGATCGCCCGCTCTTCCGGAGTAAGGGACCACCACACCGCCTTGGAGTAGGCCACGGTGTTGCGGACCACGTGCTGCGCCATCTTCTCGATTTCCAGGATCTGCGAGTAGCGCAGCACCGGAGCAAGCTGGAGCGCCGGCACCGGCATGGGCGAGGACGGAAGCTCCGTGCCCGAGAAGGAATCGTTGGCGTAGGTCTCATGCGGGTCGGGAGCGTCCTTGCCCTGGTCGTTTACGCCCAGCACGACGGCGCTGAAGCCTTCCAGAATCGGCCCGCCAAGCTCATTTTCCAGTTGCTGCGGGCTCAGGTGAATGGTGCTGGAGACGAACTCGCTGGTGTTTTCAATCTTGATGGGAACACCAAAGACAATTGCGGTCAGCACCTGCTGATTGATCAGGTCGTAATCAAATGTCCGGAAATTCCGGCTGATCTCAAACCCGACAATGTCATTGCGGGCCAGGGCCGGCGGAATCGCCAGGCGGCCGCCCAGAGTGAAGTAAGCTCCGCTCCTTCTGCCCCGCAGGTAGCCGATCAAGGCATCGCGCGTGGGGAAAGAGTCCTTGAGGCTGGTATGAATGTCGGGAATCGGGGCAGGCGTGCCTGCCGCGCCGGAGAGGCGGACCGGCCCGATGCGGGTCCCCCGCCGCGTGACAGCGGTGACGTAGACGTTCTCAAAGGGCAGGAAGGTGCCCGTGAGCGAGAACTGGATCACGTCCTCGGCGGCGGAACTTGCCTTCTGCACGTCGGCGCGGGGATCGCCGGCGAACTGGGTCAGCAGCGTGAGGCCGTATTGATAGTTCCGCGGCAGCGTACGCGCCAGAACGTCAGCATGCTTGAGCACCAGCCCGTACCGTGTGAGGACCTGTATGCGGCTTGCAAGCTGTACGGGATCGGTGATGTTGAGCAGCTGCCCGGGAGGCAGGAAGCGGACGATTTCCAGCGGCACCAGGCAGACCAGCGTCGCTCCTTCCACGTCCGTGGCGATGTCAAACAGCCGCTGCACTTCCCAGTACTGCAAGGTGAGGGCGCGGGTGTGATTGTGATTGGTAATAACTTTCGTGGTCGCGCTCTGCGACTCAGTGGCGGTGGCCAGGCGCATGCTGGTGCGGAAGGCGCTGCGCCGCGCCGCGGCCTGCCGCTGCACCGACGCATGCGAATCTTCCGCCGCGCGCTGCACGGAGTTGCGCTGCCCTTCCAGCCAGGTTGACGAGTTCCCGCTGGACTGGGACGAGCCTCCGCCGCCGCTCACGATGATGATGCTGGCGCCCCACGAATCGGAGCTGGCCTGTGTGTCAAAGTGGCTGCCGCCACGCGCCATTTCATTGAACGCCGAGGTAAACGTCGCGTTGGCGGAAGAGTCGTTGAACTGGGCAAAGGTCTGGACTTCTTCCTGGCTCAGGAACTCGCTCTCGCGAACGGAAGCCGTGTCCACGCGCTCGAAGATGGCAACGCGCTCCTGCTCGCCGGGAGCCAGCGGCAGCGAGTACACCAGGTTGCCCAGCGCGTAGCCCTTGGGCGTCCAGGTCTGCGCCATTTGCAGTATGTAACCAAGCCCCAGCGTGCCCGCCATGGGCACGGTTTCCTGGCGTCCCACGAAGGGACTGCCGTCGAGGCCGACGATCTGGTCGCGGAAACCATCCACGCTGATGGGCTGTTCCACCGGGGTGCGGTCCACGTACATGGAAGACTCGGCCAGTTGGATATTGATGTTGTCCCACTTGGAAGCCAGAAGGAACTTATTGTCTCTTCCCGGGAAGCGGAAGACTGAGGTCACGATGCTCGTCCGGGGCTCGACCAGCCGGAAGAACACCGAGAAAGGGAAACGGTCCACCGTGTAGTCCGTGCGAAACATCAGTTGACACTGTCCGCCTTCCCCCAGTGTGACCTCGGGCGTATTGACCGGCGGCCTGACAATCTGGGTGGAATCCGTGGGCGCTCCTGCCGGCAACAGGGCCTTGAGGCTGGCCACAATGCTGACCGGCAACGGGTCTATCTTGGCGGGCAGAGGAATGTTCCCGAGCAGCCCGTTCTTCGATATTTTGCCGGCATCAATCGTGACCACGGCGTTGCTGTTGGCCCCGTGGACCGTGAGTTGCAGCTTGTTGTCCTCTGCGAATGAGTTGGCCCCGGGTATGGTGAGCAGAAACGCGCCCTGATCGTTCGTGATGGTGGTGAAATGGTTGCCGCCCGCATCGATCCCCACCTGGACCTCCTTCGCGGGCGCTCCATCCGGCTGAATCAACGTCCCGAGCAGCTGGGGAGGAAGCGGACGCGCCGGCAGCAGCTTGGAAATCAGGTCGAGTTGTTTGGTTGCGTCGTTCAGAGCAAGATAAAAGTGTTTTACGGCATTGAGACGTGTCTGCTGGAAGGCCTTGAGGTCTTCGGCATTGGCCGGCGCCAGAATGTCTGCCGTGAGCGGAATGCGCCGCAATGGGGCGTTTTCCGCGGCGGCCGCAGCTCCGGTTCTTTCAAGTACCACAGCTCCTCGTTCGGGAGGATTGCTCATTGTGGCCATATACTGCCTCCTTGAATTTCGGCTGGAAGAATATTTTTCAAGTTGCACGGAAATGGGGCCCCACGAGGCAATAAGCCGTGGGGGTTCCCCGCAAGAGGATGTGCCAGCGCCGCGATCGCCGGGAAACTGGCAGTAATTCAGGTGGCCCCGGGACGGCACTCGCGCCTGGGAATCGCCGCGCGACGCGGCTCTTCAACGCGAATGATTAGATCAATGCCTCTGAATTTCCCCGTTTGGACGGGGGCAACGGTCCGATGATTACTTTCCGCAGTGTGCGCGGATCGAAAGATGATTTGTATTCAGGGCCGGAACAGCGGTGATTGGGGCATTCAGGAAATCCGAAGTCACTCCACTATTCGAGCTCAACTCCGTAGTATCGAAAAAATAGTGCCATGAGAGCGCGCGGCGTTTCAACAGTGCAAGGCCTTTTTTGAAAATATTTTCTAAGGTCGCTCATCGCAGCTTCCGTCCCTGCGGGCCGGCGGATGTTCTTAAGCTGTTTCTCGATGGTCATGCGGGTACGCTGCGTGCCCTTTGGGGTGCTCCTTGATCGTAACCAGCTTAGTCTCCCTGACCGAAGCCAACGCTCCGTATAATCGAGAGTAAATGGCTAAGACCACCAGATACGACCTTCGCCGGGAAGTCGGGCAGTTGCTCATCATGGGCTATGACGGGCTAGAGGCAGACACGCACCTGCGCACCACGTTAACCAGTCTGCAACCCGGGGGTGTGATCCTGTTCGCCCGCAACATTGAGTCTCCGCAGCAGACCTGGAGGCTGCTGAGAGACTCACAGGCGACCACACCCGTGCCCATGTTCCTTTGCGTGGACCTTGAGGGCGGCACGGTGGACCGGTTGAAGAAGGTAGTTGCTCCCGCTCCGGCGGTGGAAGATGTCTTCAGGACGGGCGACCGCAAGCTTTGGCGGATGCACGGCCATATCCTGGGGCTTGAGGCGCGGGCGCTGGGCTTCAATACGGATTTCACGCCGGTGTTTGATCTGGGATTGCCGGCATCGCGATCGGTGCTGGCGTCGCGCACGGCCTCCGCCGATCCCCAAGAGGTAATCCAATATGCGCACGAGTGCCTGCGAGGATTGAAGTCGGCGAAGGTTCTGGGCTGCGGCAAGCATTTTCCCGGGCTGGGTGAGGCCAACCTGGACACGCACCACGAACTCCCGGCCATCCACAAACCATGGAAAAAGCTGTGGGCGGAAGACCTGCTTCCCTATCGCAAGCTGCGGGGTCAGGTCCCGTTCGTTATGGTGGCTCACGCCGCGTATCCCGAAGTAACGAAGAACAATCTGCCGGCGTCGCTCTCCAGGAAATGGATGAAGGAAGTGCTGCGCGACAAGATCGGCTTCCGCAACCTGATCATCTCAGACGATCTGGAGATGGGCGGAGTGCTGGCCGCGGGGCCCATGGAAGAAGTTGCCGTGGAAACTTTGCGCGCCGGCGCCGACATGTTTCTGGTCTGCCACAACCAGGAGCTGGTTTGGCGTGCATACGAAGCTGTACTGCGGGAAGCGGAGAAAGACCGCAAGTTCGCCGCGCACGTGCGGCAGGCCGCCCGGCGAGTGCTGGCCCTCAAGCGGCGTTCCCCCGAACTGCGGGGATTTGCCAGGGAGCCAAAAGCAAGAACCATACAGACGCTCAGAAAAATTGTTGAGAACTTTACGCAGGTCATCCAGGAGCACAGGGCTTGATCGTCGCCGGGGTGATGAGCGGAACTTCGGCGGACGGTATTGATGTGGCCATGGTGCGCGTTACCGGGCATGGGTTCAACGTGCGCCTTGAACTGCTGGGCCACCAGCATCTCGCCTACCCCAAGCCAGTGCGCGATGCGGTCCTGCACGCAATGAATGCGGGGCAAACCAGCGTGGCCGAGCTTTCCCGGCTCAATTTTCTTCTTGGCGAGTTGTATGCGGAGGCGGTCCTGCGTGCCATGCGGTCCACAGGTGTCCGCAAGCTCGAACTGGTCGGCTGCCATGGTCAGACGATTTACCACCAGGGCGAACCTGCGTCCTACCTTGGCCGCAAGGTTGCCTGCACCTGGCAGACAGGAGAGGGCTCAGCGATTGCCGCCAGGCTGGGCGTGCCGGTGGTCTCGGACTTCCGGCCGGCGGACGTGGCGGCGGGAGGCAAGGGCGCTCCACTGGTTCCATTTCTTGATTACGTTCTTTTTCGTGACCGGCGCGTGGGACGGATTGCGCAAAACATCGGCGGGATTGCCAACCTGACGGCGGTTCCCGCAGGCGCCAGTCCGGAAGAGGTGATGGCGTTTGATACCGGTCCGGGCAACATGGTGGTTGATCAGCTCATGCAGATGCTGTTCAACAAGCCGTTTGACCGCAATGGCTCGGTTGCCAGGCGCGGGGCGGCACTTAAAGTGGTGCTTGAAGAATGCCTTCGCCACCCGTATTTCCGTAAGAAGCCTCCCAAGACCGCCGGACGCGAGGAATTCGGACGTGAATACGCGCGGGAATTTCTGGCCCGCTGCGGGCGCGCCGCGAAAGAGGACGTGATCGCCACAGCCACCGCGCTCACCGCACATTCGATCGCCGAGGCCATCAAAAGATTCGTCCTGCCGGGCGGCAAATATCGCGACTACATTGTCTCGGGAGGAGGGACCCAGAACTCCACCTTGATGGATATGGTCGAAAAGCAGATCGCCGGCGCGGGCCTGACGCTGAGGCGGGCGGATGATTTCGGCGTCCCCAGCCAGGCGAAAGAGGCGGTCGCCTTCGCCGTCCTGGCCTACCAGACGTGGCGCCGGCAGCCGGGAAACATCCCCTCGGCCACGGGGGCGAAGCGGCCGGCGGTGCTGGGGAAAATTTCATATGTTTAACCGCAGAGGAGCGCCGCGGGAATCAGTTCGCGGGACATGCCTCCGTGTCGTTCTGTGTCTTCTGTGTCTGCCAGTCCTGTCGCTGGCTTCCTGCTCAAGAAAACCCGATCCCAACACGCTGGTGATGGTGATTGAGGCCAGCCCCACCAACCTTGATCCGCGCGTGGGTACAGATTCCTATTCAGAACGCATCGCCGGGTTGATCTTCGATTCGCTGGTCCGCAAGGACGAACATTTCAACCTCGGGCCATGGGTCGCGGAGAAATGGGAGACCCCGGACCCGCAGACCTACATTTTTCATCTGCGCAAGGGCATCCGGTTTCACGATGGCCGGCCGCTGACCTCACGCGACGTCAAGTGGACGCTTGATTCCCTGCTGAACGGGACCGTGGTCAGCATCCGCGCGGCGGCCTATCGCCACGTAAGCAAAGTCGAGGCGCCGGATGATGCCACCATCGTCATTCATCTTAGCGAGCCGGACTCCACCCTGCTCTGGAACCTCTCGGACGGGGCCTTCGGCATTGTTCCCTATGGCAGCGGAAAAGAGCTCACGACAAGGCCGGTGGGCTCAGGGCCGTTTCGTTTTGTGAGTTTCGATCCGGACAACCGCGTGGTGCTGGAACGCAATGATCAATACTGGGCCGCGCCGGCCAGGGTGCAGCGGGTGCGACTGAACATTGTTCCCGACGCTACGACGCGCGCGCTGGAGTTGCGCAAAGGCAGCGCCGATCTGGCGGCCAGCAATTCCCTCAGCGCTGACATGGTAAACACTCTGCGCCGCGACAGGCATTTGAGGGTGCAGCAGGAGCCAGGCACCGGACTGGCTTACATGGCCTTCAATCTGCGCGACCCCATCCTGAAGAATCTCGCCGCAAGGCAGGCGATTGCCTATGCGATCAACCGCAAGGCCATCCTGAATTCGCTGTTCGGAGGATACGGCAGACTGGCTGACAGCGTGCTCCCACCGCAGCATTGGGCCTATGACGGCCAAGTTGAACATTATCCATACTCGCCGGAAAAAGCCAACGCGCTGCTGGATGCCGCCGGTTTTCCGCGCGGCAAGGACGGCGTGCGCTTTCATCTCACCATGAAGACCTCAACGGACGAGACTTCACGGCTCATGGCCACTGTGCTGCAACAGCAGTTGCAGCAGGTCGGAATAGCGATGGACATCCGCAGCTTTGAATTTGGAACGTTTTATGCGGACGTCAGCAAAGGAGCGTTCCAGCTCTACTCGCTGCGCTGGGTGGGTGGAAGCAACCAGGACCCGGACATTTTTCACTATGCTTTTGCCTCCGAAAGCTTCCCGCCCAAAGGCGCGAACCGCAGCCATTACTACAATCCGCGTGTGGACAAGCTGATTGAGCAGGGCAAGAAGACCCTGGACCAGGCCGAGCGCAAGCGCATCTATGCCGAGGTGCAGGAAATCCTGGCGCATGATCTGCCTTACATTGATCTGTGGTATCTGGACAATGTAACGGTGCACACCAGCCGGGTGCGCGACCTGCAGGTCACTCCTTCGGGCAATTACGACTATCTGGTGTCTGTGGAGTTGGCGAAGTGAACACGGGAGCAGAATGTTAGTATCAGAGCTCGACTGATATGCAGATTCTATTCATAGGCGACATTTTCGGGAGCGCGGGGCGCAAGATTGTCCACGACCATCTGGGCCACATAGTGGAGTCCAACAAGGTTGATCTGATCATCGCCAACGCGGAAAACTCGGCCGGCGGATTCGGGCTGACTGCAGCCATAGCCGACGAGCTGTTTGACCTTGGCTGCGAAGTTCTTACCACCGGCAACCACGTCTGGGACAAGCGCGAGATCATTGACTACTTCAACTCGGCCGATGGCAACCCGACCGGCCGAGCGCGGCGCGTGCTTCGCCCCGCGAACTACGCGGAAGGTGTCCCGGGAATCGGCTGGTATGAGGGGACGGCAAAAAACGGGCAGCCCTACGCGGTCATCAATCTGCAGGGCCGGGTATTCATGGCGGACAATGACGACCCGTTTCGCAAGGCCGACGCGCTGCTGAAACAGCTCACGGCAAAAGTTGTGATCGTGGATTTTCACGCCGAAGCCACGTCGGAAAAGATCGCCATGGGCTGGTACCTTGATGGACGCGTGACCGCCGTGCTGGGAACCCATACGCACGTCCCGACGGCGGACAATCGTGTCCTGCCGAAAGGGACCGCCTACCAGACCGATGTGGGAATGACCGGTCCGTATGACAGCGTGATCGGCGTCGAGAAAGAGCAGATCCTGCAGCGATTCCTGACTGGACTCCCTGCCCGCTTTGAAGCCGCCAAAGGAGATCCGCGTTTCTGCGGCGTGCTGATCGCGT
>DATIWA010000457.1:0-8073 GCA_035465515.1 Candidatus Limnocylindrales bacterium
TTCGGCGTGACGGGCTCCGAACCGTTCTGCGATCCCGGGGTCGCCAACACGCTGATGAGCGCGGCGGCGATCAACAACAACGGGTCGGTAGCTCCCGTGACATCCAACGACGTGCGTTACATTGTGAACGGAGGCGCCGCGCAGGCTGTCTTCGGCACTCCTTTCGGCAACGTGCCGCGCAACGTTGAGCAGGATGCCATCAGCAACATCGCCAACCTGTCAGTCTTCAAGAACATAAAATTCACCGAGCGCGTGGGCTTTGAGTTCCGCGCGACCGCATTGAACGTGCTGAACCATCCAAACTTCCTCAGTGTTGACCCGTTCCTGGAAGATGTCGGACTGGCGAGCCCGTTTACCGGGTTCGGCGATCCGACCGTAACCAACAGCCAGCCCCGCAAGCTGCTTTTTGGAGGAAAGCTGACCTTCTAAGGACCTTTGTGGACGTCCATCCGGCCCGCTGTTTTTCCGCAAACAGCGGGCTTTTTTTGCCCCTGTGTAACCGGTCCCGCAATTTTCCGGCAGGGAAGCAAACCCAAAGGTGCTGGCACTCCGCCGGCGCACCGGAGGTGCCCGGAGAGTACTCGACAGGGGAGCGCGGTCGCAATTAGACTCAGCAGCCATCTGTACAACACCAAGATTGAGGGATGGACACGATGAAATTTCTGGGCGAGTTGGAACCACTTGCTTTCGCTGCGCTGCGCGTTGTGGTGGGATTCATGTATATGTGCCATGGAGCACAGAAACTCTTTGGCGCTTTCGGCGGGCACGCCCAGCACGCGCCGCTGATGCTGGCGGCGGCGATTATCGAGTTCGGCGGGGGGATCCTGATTATCCTTGGTCTGCTTACGCGCTTTGTTGCATTTCTCGGCAGCGGCGAAATGGCGGTGGCCTATTTCATGGTGCATCAGCCCAAAGGGATGCTGCCGATTCAGAATGGCGGCGAACTGGCGGTCTTGTATTGCTTCGTGCTCCTCTTTATCGCCTGCCATGGGGCGGGAAAATTCGCGGTGGACAAGAGCTGACCGTTTTACCCGCGCACACTCGCCGCCAGAGAAGCCTGGTAGCGGTCCAGGCCGCTGCCGAATTGCTGCAAGGCTTCCTGAACAGCCTGGGTCGGCGTGCCTACGCCGATGCGGAAGCGGTCCGGCATTTCAAAGAAGGTGCCGGGGACGATGCTGGTCTCAAAGTCCGCGCGCAGTTCGCGGCAAAGGTCTTCCACGCTGCCGTTCTTCAAGCGAGGGAAGACGATGGTGCCGAAGTCCGGCCAGAAGTATTCAAGGTCATCGCGGCCGGTCAGGAAATCGCGCAAGAGCCTGCGGTTTACATCCAGCATCTGTTTCATGCGGGCCGCGATCTGCGGCAGCTTTGCCAGCGCGACAACGCTGAGATACTCCGCGATATAAGGATAGGTCGCCGCGTGCACGTCATGGATGTTCCACAGGCGTTTTGCCACATCGGGCGGCGCCAGCACCCATCCGCAGCGCAGCCCACTGAGGCCGTAAGCCTTGGTAAGGCTGCTGGTGACCACGAACCGCCCAGGATCGAGATGGAAGGCGGATTGAGGCCGGGCTTCGAACAGCATTTCGCGATAGACCTCATCCACCACGACATAAGCATTTGTCCGCCGCGCCAGTAATGCGAGATCGCGGAGCGTGGCGTCGGGAGTGAAAGCCCCGGTGGGATTGTGAGAGTTGCACAGCACAATGGCGCGCGTTCGCGGCGTAAGGTTGCGCTCGACTTCCTGCACGTCAACGGCGAAGTCCTGTTCCGGACGGCGCTGAAAGCGCCTTATTTCCAGCCCTAGAAAGCGCGCGACGCCCAGAATGGGGTCATACGAAGGCTGCTCAATCAGGATTTCGTCGCCAGGTTCGGTGATTCCCGCCAGCGCCAGATAGTTCGCGAAGGATGTTCCCATGGCGCTGACCACGCATTCCCGGGGCACGCGGTAACGGCCCGCCAGGGCCTGGAGCAGCGGATCATAGCCGTAAACCGTGGGACCGTTGATCTCAAGTTGCTCCAGTTCCACTCCGAGTTCGGCCAGAGGGAGGTTGGCCATGCCGCTGGTGGCCAGATTGTATCGGGCGGCGGAATGGAGCTTGGCCGACTGCATGTATTTTGAGCCGGCGTTGCCTCGCGGGGAGTTCATGCGTGTGCTGTCTTCCTCCAAATGTAATACACGGGAACACCGGTGGCGAGGATGGCGAGTCCGATCACCGTGTTGGCGGGATAGCGGTAAACCGTATTGGCCACGACGCCGGCGCAGGCGAGGCAAAACAATGCGGTGGTCCAGGGATGACCCGGCATGCGAAAACCCGGCGCGGGGCCGCGACGGCGGAGCAGGAACAGGCAGCTCGCGGTCAGGGTAAAAAAGAGAATGTCCATGGAGGTCACGTAATTCAGGATCTGCTCGTAGCGGCCGGAGAGAAGAATCACCACGGTCCACAGGCTCTGCAAGCTGATGGCAAGAACAGGAACGCGGGTGCGGGGATGCACCCAGGCGAGCTGGCGAAAGAATACGCCATCTTCAGCCATGGCGAAATAGACGCGGGGCGCCGTGAGGACGCTCTGGCTGAGAAAGCCGAGAGTGGAAACGGCGATTCCCAGCGCGATGATGGTTACGCCCTTCTGGCCCATGGCCAGACGCATGACGGCGGAGGCGGGAGTGTGGGTCTGCGCCAGATCGCTTACGCCGAGGGCGCGGACGTAAATGAAATTGACCGAGGTATAAAGAACCGTCACGCCGATGACGCCGAGCACGAGAGCGCGCGGCAGGTCGCGGCGCGGTTGTTTGAGTTCGCCGGCGACAAAGCATGCGGTTTGCCATCCACCGTAGGCGAAAAGCACCGGCACCATGGCCGCCCCAAAAGACGAAAGCAGGCCGGCGGAAACCGGCTGGTCCAGAACAGGACGCCATTGCACGTGAGCGCCGCGCAGGAGAAAAGCCCCGGCGAACACCAGCAGGGCGATGGCGAAAATCTTGACCACCATGAGCGCGCTCTGGAGCGCGCCTCCGGCGCGCACGCCCAGACAGTTGACGGCGGTGAGCACCAGCAACGTGAGCACGGCGATTTGCCAGTCGCCGGCGCGAAGTCCCGTGAGGTCCAGGAAGTACCGCGCAAAGGTGACGGTCACCGCGGCCATCCCGCCGGTCTGAACCACAAGCAGAAGCACCCAGCCATACAGGAAAGCAACCAGCGGATGGTAAACTTCGCGGAGATAAGCGTACTGTCCGCCGACATGGGGCATGCGATCGGCAAGTTCGGCCCAGATGAAGGCGCCCGTGAGCGCGAAGACCCCTCCGGCAAGCCATGCGCCAAAGACCAGCCAGGCAGTGTGCACGCTCAGCGCCACCACGTAAGGATTAATGAAGATGCCCGCGCCCACGGTGCCGCCCATCACCAGCATGGTGGCGTCAAAAAGGCCGAGCCTTCGCGCCAGAGGCGCAGGGCCGGGTTGGGCATGGAGCGAAGGTGAGTTCAAGCCGGTATCCGAAGTCGGAATGGTACTGCCATCCGGAGCAAAAGCAAAATACGCGATGTGAGCGGCCGGTTTGGTAAAAACAATTGTCCTGCCGAGTGCGCCGGTGAAGCTCAGGCTTTCGCTTTTTTGCGGCGTTTGGTCCGGGCGAATCGCGCCAGAATGCGTTGTCCCAGCATGCCGAAAAGGAAAGACAGGGCCAGCGCCGCTCCCCAGTGCGTCTGTCCGAAAGTGAAATATCCGGCCAGGTATTCATGGATGGCGAACCCTGCCAGGCCGGCCACCGCGCCGTAAAGCACCGGAGTGAGCATGATGAAGACATTGGGGATCATGGATTCATTCTTCCCCTTCATCAGCGATTGCGTGGCGGAAAAGGAGGACCCGAGCAGCCCGAACAGAAGCACCGGTCCCACCATGCGGACGGGGCCGTTCAGAAGCATGAACGGCAGCATGGCGAGCACGGCCAGACCGCAGATGATGAGCAGGATGCGCAGGTGGTCGCCGGCGAGCCGGGTGCGGTAGTACTGGTTGGTGGACTCGTCATCGCGCAGCTTCATGGCGTCCACCAGGCGGTCGGAGGAGAGGTCTTCATCGCTGACGGCGAGCAGGCTGTCCATGGCAAGACCGCGCCAGGAAGCGATCTTCAGCGCTTCTTCGCGAAGGATGTGGGCGCGGGTGGTCAGCTCGCTCTTGTTCAGTCCGAACACGGCAAAGCGCTGGGCCGCGTGCAGGCAGAAAAGGCCGCCTTCAATGTCGTTGCTCTCCAGGCAGCGCACCACGTTATCCAGCTGTTCCTGCGCGGCAGTGGCCCAGGACTTGTCAGCATGGCCGTTGCGCCGCTCCAGGAAGGCAAGTTCAACCCGGAAGGCTTCCGATTCGCGCAGCAGGCGGGAGCGCACGCGCTCGTCTTCAATGGAGGCCTTTTTGCGAGGCTGAAGTTGCGGCGGCTGCGCAGGCCGCGGAAACGCCTCCGGTTCCGGAGTCTCGGCGGCGGGCGCCGGCACCGGCCGGGGTGCGGCAGCGCCAGGGCTGAGCCGCGAGAGAAGTGATTTTTCCTGGCCATGACTCAACCGCTGGATCGCAGCCGGAAGCTGCATCCATACTGCTTCACCAATTTCTTCGCTTTCCGCCACAGGCTTCTCCTCAATGACTGACATTTTCCAGAACATCACCACTTTGGGAACGCCGTTTTCAGAGTAACTGATGGTGCCAAGATAACCGCCGAGCTGGCAGGAGCAGCCGGTTTCTTCTTCCACCTCACGCAGGGCCGCATCCTGAAAGGATTCGCCGTCTTTGACTTCACCCTTGGGCAGGGCCCAATCCTGATGGCGCTTGCGGAAGACGATCATGATCTCATCGCCGCGCGGCGTCGTCCGCTGAATGATGCCGCCCGCAGCGCGGATGACCGGAGACTCCACCGAAACGATTTCTGTGGCCATAGTTTTTTGGAAGTACTCTGGATTGTAACGCTCCAAACTCTGAGCGTGAACTCTAAACTTCAATCATTTTCCACAGAGGGCGCGCAGCCCGGCTCATACTCTTCCAGCCGGCGAAGCACGCGTCCCACAGGCGCCGGACGCAGGACATAAACAAAGGAGCGCGGCGGCGCGGCCCGCTCCTGCCGTTCCACTGCATACCACCGGCCGTGGATCGAAATCGTAACCGTGTCCGTCCATCGCGGTTTCGCCAGGGCAGAGGCAATGCGCAGGCCTCCTTCGGGCAGCGGCTCGCAGGAATCGCGCGGCAGCGAAGCGGCATAAGCCTGCTGCCGGCTGCGGGCGCGATATTCCAGCAGCCTGAAGCAAGCGGCGACGGGAAGGCTGGGAACGACCTCAGACGCAACCAGGCCGGCGGCGAAACGGGCCAGGCCCTCCAGCGCAAGATAGAGCAGCAGCAAGGAGAGCGGATAGAGAAGGAACTCCAGCGTGATCACCAGGGCCGCACCGGTTTGCAGGACTTCAGTCGTCCCTTTCATCTGGCTCACCCACTGATGAGCGCGCAGGGAAAAGAATCGCGCGTAGCGGTGCAGCAGGGCTGCTGCAAACAGGAGAAACTGCAGCAGGCCAAGCCATGTTGCCGCATGCAGCACAGTTGCCGGCGATGCCGGCCGATGGCGCAGGCGCGCCGGCAGCGGGCAAAACGAAAGCAGAAGGTCGCGTAAGAGGCTGAGCATCGCGCAGGAGACCCGCATTATACCCGTGTTTCCGCCGGCCGATGTTGCCGGCCCGGCGAGGCCAGGGGGCAATCCACGGCAGGGCTGCTGAATATCGTGCCACGATGCGTCCCGACCCGCCAAAAAACCTTTCCATCCAGAGCCAACTTGCCACGCGCATCTCAGGTTCAAAGTAACCAGCAAATTTTGAGGTGCTGCATTTGAAACAGAAAACCCTACCGGCTTTTGCAATCCTGCTCCTGAGCGCGATGCTGGGCTGCGGCGGAGTGAGTAGTTCATCCAGCCCCAATCCCGATCCCACGCCGCAGGCGGGGAGCATCAGCAACGTGATTGTCGTGGTGATGCAGAACCGTTCGTTCGACAATCTGTTCGGCGTGTTTCCCGGGGCCAACGGCGTTGCTCCCGGCGTGCCGGGATTCACGCAACAGGACGCCGCCGGCGCCATGGTGAGTCCCATGCTGCTGACCGACCTTGTGGTGCCCGACCTGCCGCATCTCCGGGGCAACCTGATCAACATGTGGGACCAGGGCAAGATGGACAAGTACGCCTTCTTCAATGGCGACGTTTCCCTGGGCCACTATGACGGCACGACGCCCGGCGTGAGCACGCTGTGGAGCTACGCGCAGCAATTCGCGCTGGCCGATAATTTCTTCGCCTCGGCCATGGGCGACGCGCCCAGCAACCAGCTCTACCTGGTCGCCGCGAATGACAACAGCTTCTCCTTCAGCATTGAACCGTTTTTCCCCCCGTGCAATGACGGCATCCAGGCCACCTCGCCCTATGCGTTCCAGCACGTGGGAGACCAGCTTCAGGCGAAGGGGAAGACCTGGGCGTGGTATCAGGAAAGCCTGTTCACCTGCGGCGAATACATCTCGCAGGAGAACCCGTTCCAGTTCTTCGCTGATTCGCACGACTCTCCGAACCTGCGCGATTTCAACCAGCTCACCTCAGACCTGAACTCGGGCAGCTTTCCCACGGTGGCCTTCGTTCAGCCGAACGCCCGGCACAGCATGCATCCCAACACAGGCGTGCCGCTTACCGACGGCGTGGCGTGGCTGGACGGATTCATCAAGCAGGTGCAGGCCTCGCCCGTGTATGCGCACGCGGCCATCATCGTGATCTGGGACTCCAGCGGCGGATGGTGGGACCACGTGCCGCCTCCGCAGGTGGACAGCGAAGGCCTGGGACCGCGCGTGCCCATGCTGGTGATATCGCCGTTCGCCAAGAAGAACTACATCTCGCACGTGCGGATGGATGACGTCTCCATCCTGCGCTTCATCCAGAACACGTTCGGCTTGCCGTCACTCAACGCCAGAAACAGCCAGAGCGCCGACATCAGCGACATGTTCGCGTTTTAGAAGCGCCCGGCAGTTCAAGAGCAAGGCTTGCCGCGGTAAAGCCCTTGCAACAAGCCCGGCGCGCTGTCCCGCGCGCTAGGCAAAGCCATGTCTAATGCTTGCGAGTCAGGGTAATCGTGGTGCTCCGGTTTGTCCCCATCTGGCTGGAGCCGTTGTTGATGGAGTGGCCGAGTATGGACCCGTTGGCCAGCGCTGAAGATGAATCGTAGTTATAGTGGGAGCGCTGCACGGTTTGAAAGAACGTGTAATGGTTCTCAGAGATGGTGCGGTCGGTATAGTCGCCGTCTGTGCGGAAATCAATGTGGAGCAGTCCGGTTGGGCCGGCATGGCAGGTCCCGTTGGATTCGCAGGTTGTGGTCTGGAATGACGTCGCCGTGCTTGTGTCCACGATCAGGCTCAGATTTTTTGAACTGTTGCCGGACAGCGCATCTTCGGGAACGTCTCCGGACCCGAATGTATCGGTAAAGGTGCCGTCCGGATGCGGCGTGAAGATATCAAATTCGAGGAACGTGGCCGGCGTCCCCGGATGGTCCGTGTGGGAAGCGTATATCCACACTTGTGATCCACTCACGGTGGGCGAACTCATCCAGACGAAAGCTCCGCTGGTGTGGAAGACTTTGGAACCGGCCTGCCTGGACTGGGCCATCAGGCAGGTGGAGAGCGCTATGGCCGCGGCAAGGATTGAGACTTTCATCAGTGATGTATGCAAGGTTGGTCTCATGGCTTTCCCCTTTCAATCTGTTTTCCAGATTGGCTCTTTAAGATTGCCGGTGAGAAGTGAAGGTTGTGCTCGCGGGGCAGTTCAATGTTGAAGGTTAGAAAACACAATTGGTCGCGGCGCGGGCGCGAGAGGCGAGGGCCTTCGGCAACACCGGAAATTAAAGCTATCTAACGCTTCTTACCCGCTGCGCGCCGGCTTCAGCGCATGAGAATGGAAAGGGCGCGGAGGGACCGACGTGCTGGTCTTCTGATCTTCTGATTTTCCGTTCTTCTGATCTTCTGATCTTCTGATCTTCTGATCTTCTCATCTTCGCGCCCGTGCTAGCTTTTCATTGCTAACCGTGA
>DATIWA010000458.1:0-5898 GCA_035465515.1 Candidatus Limnocylindrales bacterium
ACCGTTCTCCCCGAGAATGCGGACATCAAGTCGGCTTCGGCGGGGCCGGGCGCGATTGTCTACGAACAGTTCGGTTCGCTCGGCCTGTACGATCTGGCCACCGGCAAAGCGAAGACGCTGGCCATCAAAGTCGCCGCTGATCTGCCCAACGTGCGGCCGCATTTCAAGAAAGTTGAGCGCGAAATCGCCGCGGCCAACCTCTCTCCCAGCGGGGCCCGCGCCGTTTTTGAGGCCCACGGAGAGATTCTCACCGCCCCGGCGGAAAAGGGCGACATCCGCAACCTGACCAATACGCCCGGCGTGATGGAGCGCGATCCCGCATGGTCGCCTGACGGCAAGTGGGTGGCCTTCTTCTCTGACGAGTCGGGCGAGTACCAGCTCTTTATCAAAAGTCCTGATGGAATGGGCGAAGCGAAGAAAATATCGCTGGGAACGCCGGCTTCGTTTTACTACAGCCCTGTCTGGTCGCCCGACAGCAAAAAGATCGCCTATACCGATAAGCGCCTGAACATCTGGTACGTGGACCTTGCCAAGGGCGATCCGGTGAAGGTGGATAGCACAACGTACGATACGCCGCTGCGCTCGCTCGATCCCGTGTGGTCTCCGGACAGCCGCTGGATCGCCTACAGCAAAGAGCTGCCCAGTCACATGCATGCCATCTTCGCCTACTCTCTGGAAGAAGCCAAGCCGCTGCAACTCACAGACGGCATGAGCGACGCCCGCTTTCCTGCCTTCGATCAAAAGGGCCAGTACCTTTATTTTCTTGCCAGCACGGACGACGGGCCCACCACCGGATGGCTGGACCTTTCCAGCTTCAACCGTCCGGTAACCAGCAGTCCTTACCTGATCGTGCTGCGCAAGGACCAGGCTTCGCCGCTGGCGCCGCAGAGCGATGAAGAAAAGACCGCCGATGACTCCAGACCCGAGAACGGCAAATCCGCTTCATCAAAGGGCGAAGAGAAGAACGACCAGGAGCCGATGAATCCTGAGGAGAAAGCCAGGGCCGCGGACGCTAAACCGGCCCGGGCCGCCAAAGCGGAGGCCGTTACCGTCAAGATCGATGCGGAGAACATCAGCCAGCGCATTCTTGCCCTGCCCATTCCGCCGCGCAATTTCGGGGCGCTGCTGGCCGGCAAAACCGGGACCATTTTCCTGCTGGAAGAGCCGGCAACGCCGCGCTTCGGCGGTGGCGCGCAAACCACCCTCTGGCGCTTCGATCTGGATTCACGCAGGCCGGAGCGGCTGCTGGAAGGAGTTGACAATCTTACCGTCTCCTTTGACGGCAAGAAACTGCTCTACAGCAAGGGCCGTCAGCGGGACCGCAAGTGGTTCATCAGCTCAGCCGCGGCGCCTGCCGGCGGGAACGGCCATGCCGCAGGAAAGCCGGAAGCTCCCCTGGCACTGGATCACATGGAGGTCCTGGTGGATCCCCGCGCCGAATGGAAGCAGGAGTACGCCGAGGTCTGGCGCATTGAACGCGACTTCTTCTATGACCCCAAACTGCACGGTCTGGACCTGCCGGGCGCCATCAAGCATTATCAGCCGTATCTTGAGAACATCGGCAGCCGCGTTGATTTCAGCTACCTGCTGTCCGAGATGCTGGGCGAAATCACCGTAGGCCACATGTATATCCGCACCCCGCAGGACCCGCCTTCCGATGAAGGCAAAGTGGGTTTGCTGGGCGCCGATTACACCATTGAAAACGGACGCTACCGCTTCTCCCATGTCTATCAGGGCGAGAATTGGACGCCGCAGCTGCGCGCTCCGCTCACGCAACCGGGCGTGAACGTTCATGAAGGCGAATATCTGCTGGCGGTGAATGGCCGCGAATTGAAGGGCACGGACGAAATCTTCGAGCTCTTTGCCGGCACTGCCGAAAAGTCCACCGTGCTCAAGGTCGGCCCCACGGCTGACGGTAAAGGCGCGCGCAACGTTACCGTGGTGCCGATTGAAAACGAGACCGCGCTGCGCAACCGCGCGTGGATTGAAGGCAACCTCAGGAAGGTCGAGCAGATGACCAGCAGTCGCGTGGCCTACGTCTATCTGCCGGACACCGGCTTTGGCGGGTACACCTCGTTCAACCGCTACTTCTTTGCCCAAGTGGGCCGTGAAGCGGCAGTCATTGACGAGAGATTCAATGGCGGCGGGGCCGCGGCAGATTACGTCATTGACTATCTCCGCCGTCCCCTGGCCAATTACTGGATGACCCGAGAAGGCCATGACTTCACCACGCCCGTGGGGGCCATCTTCGGGCCAAAGACCATGATCATCAATGAATACGCCGGTTCCGGCGGTGACGCCCTGCCGTGGTATTTCCGCGATGCCAAGCTGGGCCCGCTCGTCGGAAAACGGACCTGGGGCGGTCTTGTTGGAATCTACGACTATCCCCAGCTTATGGATGGCGGCGCCGTCACCGCTCCGCGCGTGGCTTTCTATAACCGCAACGGCCAATGGGACGTGGAAAACCACGGCGTTGACCCCGACGTGGAAGTGGAGATCACACCCAGGGACTGGATGACCGGCCATGATCCGCAGTTGGAAAAGGCTGTTGCTTTGACAATGGACGCCCTGAAAAAGAGCCCGTTGCCGGTGGCAAAGCGTCCCGAATTCCCCAACTATCACCGGCAGCCGGCGGAAGGCATGCCGGCCGCGGGCGGCAGCGGTTCGTCGGGCAAGAGGCGGTAACGCCTTCCCCCGGGGAGTCTGAAAGGGCGCTTTGCAGCAGCGCCCTTTTTGTTTTATTAAGGAAGGTATGCCATGGCAGGGAAAGCTGTTTTGGCCTGTGGTCGCGGCTGGAGCGGTCCTGGCGATTGCCGGTCTGGTGATGCGCAGATCGCATGACATCACGATGCAGGGCTACGGAACGGTGATTGGCTGGACCGGCATTGTCGTGGTGCTGCTGGCCAGGTTCTTCCTGATGCCAAGGCGGCCAGGGAGGCGCAAAATCAATGGGGAGTAAGCGCGAAGGATTTTCAGCTTTGCAAGGTGACAGCCGCTTAGAATCTTAATCCCAGCCAGATCTTGCCGGCTTCAAACAAACAGATAAAGATACCGATTCCAAAGTAGAGGTTCTGGGCTGTAGCGTCGCTGGGAGGCGCGGGGAAGGAAATGCCGCGCTGGCGAAAGAAATGGTCCAGCGTGCGCTCCTGTTCCATGATTTTGGTCGCCAGCGGGCGATGAAACACCGCAATCAGCACGCCCAGCAGCAATCTTGCGATCTCCACCACCATGGCTTTGACTCTAAGCATCACGGCGGCCCGCCACAATCAGTTGAAAAACCTAGAGAAACCGGCGTTTATAAGCCGGACCGCAGTTTACGCGTGCTAAAATTCAATGTAGTCCCCCTCATGAATGCAGACCTTGAAAGATTGATGCAGTTGGAAAAGGTGGACCGGGAAAGCGCCCGGTTGACCGAAGAAGTTGCCGCGCTTCCCCGCCGCGTAGCCTTGATTGAAGCCAAGCTGGCCGATGACAAAGCGGCGGTTGAAAAGGCCAAAGCCGCCATCAAGAACAATGAAGCTTCGCGGCGCAAGCTGGAAGCGGATATCCAGGGTTTCCAGCAGAAGATCATCAAGTACCGCGAACAATCTTCCAGCGTAAAAACCAATGACGAGTATCGCGCCCTGATGCACGAGGTGGAGTTCGCCGAAAAGCAGATCAGCGGTTGCGAAGACAAGATCCTGGAACTGATGATCGCGCTGGAGGCGGAGGAAAAAGCCCTGAAGTCGGCTGAGGCCGACCTGAAGGCCGAAACCGCCGGGGTTGAGAAGGAAAAGGCCGAGGCCCGCACCCGCACCGCCGAGGACGAAAGACAGCTCAAGGAGCTTGAAGGGAAACGCAGCGAGCTGCGCACCGGAGTTGGCGAGAGCGCTCTGGCCCATTATGACCGGGTCATGCGCCAGCGCAAATCCGCCATGGCCGAGGCGCGGGAGCAGAAGTGCCAGGCCTGCTACGTGATGGTCCGCCCGCAAACCTGGGAAGAGCTGAAGAGCAATTCGCAGATTATTACTTGCAGTTCCTGCGGAAGAATCCTCTATTACGACCCGGCCCATGAGCCGCCCATGCCCGAGCCGCCCAAAAAGAAAAAAGCGCGGCCGGCGGAAGCTGAACCAGAGACCGAAGGCGCTCCGGAAATCACCCCCGCACCGTAACCGTTCTCCATCCGTTATGCTGTTTGCTGGATGCCAGACAATCTTTCCAGTTCTCCTCAAAAAGTTGTGGTCAGCGATCGCGCCGTGGGACGGCTGCGCGGCGGGCACGTCTGGGTGTATTCCTCGGACGTTCTGGATACCGGTAGCGCCCGGCCCGGCGATCTGGTGCGCGTCGTGAGCACCCGAGGCAGGCTGCTGGGGTCGGCGATCTACAGCTCTTCGTCGCAGATCAAACTGCGGCTGATTGCTCGCGAAGAAGTCAGCTCGGAAGAGGAATTTCTGCAAGTCGTGCGCCGGCGGCTGAGCGAAGCTGTCGCATATCGCGGGCAGATGGTCCAAAACTCTGACGCTTACCGGCTGGTCTTCAGTGAAGGAGACCGCCTTCCGGGAATGATCATTGATCGCTACAACGACGTGTACACCTTTCAGGTGTTGACGCAGGCGTGGGACCGCCCGGACCGGCGCAACGCCGTCATCGCCGCGCTTCAGGAGTTCACCGGAGCGGAAAACATCGCTGAGCGCGTGGATGAGCGCATCCGTGATCTGGAAAATCTGCCCGACCTCGCGCCGGGCATGCTGAGCGGAGCCCAAAGCTCAACCGTCTTCACCATGAACGGGGTGCGCTTTCACTACGATTCCCAGGGCGGGCAGAAGACCGGCGCATTCCTGGACCAGCGGGAAAACTATGCCGCAGCCGCCGCTTTGGCGCATGGCCAGGCCCTGGACGTATGCACCTATCAGGGCGGGTTCGCGCTGCACCTCTCCCGAGTCTGCGATCACGTGACCGCCCTCGACTCCTCGCGCGAAGCGCTGGAGGTGGCGGAGCAGAATGAGAAACTCAATGCCGCCGCCGGCAGGAACGAAATCGAATGGATTGAGGCCAATGCCTTCGATCTCCTGCGGGACTATGCTGACGCCGGCCGGCAGTATGACATGATCGTCCTCGACCCGCCGGCTTTCGCCAAATCAAAGAAGAACCTCGCCACCGCGATGCGTGGCTATAAGGAGCTGAACCTCAGGGCGCTGAAGATGTTGCGATCGGGAGGCATCCTGGTGACCTGCTCCTGCTCGTTTGCCGTGAGCGAAGAAGACTTCCGGGCTATGCTGACGGAAGCCGCCCAGGACGCTCATCGGTCAGTGAGGATCGTCGAGAAGAGAACTCAATCCAAAGATCACCCCATCGTGCTGGGCGTTCCCGAGACGTTTTATCTGAAGTGCATCATCCTTAGCATAAATTAAGTTATTGAAAATAAACAGAATATATAGCTATATGTAATACTTGACAGTATTGCACTCACATTTTATGCTTCTTTCAGGCTAACACTAGCATCCAATGCAGCGTAGCCGTTGATTCAAAGAAATCATTTTGGAGGATTCAACACCCATGACGATGATCACCCGTATTGACCCGTTCCGTGAGCTGGCGAGCCTGCAAGACCGCTTCAACAGCCTGTTTGAGAACTTCGCCACCGTGGGAGGCAAGGAGCAGCTGGCGGCCGGCAATTTTGTTCCGGCAGTGGACATTTACGAGGACGAGCACAATCTGGTGCTCAAGCTGGAAGTTCCCGGCATGAATGAGGAAGATCTGAACGTCAGCCTGGAAAACAACACGCTTACCGTGAGCGGCGAGCGCAAGTTCGAAAAAGACGAGAAGGAAGAGAATTTCCATCGCATTGAGCGCCGCTACGGCTCATTTACACGGACCTTCCGCCTGCCCAACACGGTGGACGCGGAGAAGGTGGACGCC
>DATIWA010000459.1:0-11751 GCA_035465515.1 Candidatus Limnocylindrales bacterium
GGCGGCGATTACCGCATTGTCCAGATCGCTCCGGACGGCTCGGTCTATAACGCCCATCCCTCCGGAGCCGCGGGCCTGGAAGTCCCGCAAAGTATTGGCGTGTATTCTGCTGAAGCCGACACGCGCGATCCCGAGCCATACGTCCGGAATTCCGTCTCCACCGACTATCCGGCGCACGTTGCCAACCTTTATCTCCAGTTACCTCGCGTGGATCCGCGTATCCCGGAACTTGCGCGCCGGATCACCGCAGGCG
Organism: Candidatus Limnocylindrales bacterium; assembly: GCA_035465515.1. GTDB lineage: Bacteria > Acidobacteriota > Terriglobia > Terriglobales > Acidobacteriaceae > Angelobacter. Next base: position 254 of record DATIWA010000459.1, read on the forward strand.
CCGGATCAAATTACCTGCGCGCGCGGGCGATTGAGTCTTACCTGAGAACCAACTTCGGGTACACCCTGGAATTGCCGGCGGTCCGCCCCCCCGACCCGCTGGCTTACTTCCTTTTCGAGCGCAAGAAGGGCCACTGCGAATACTTTGCCTCTTCCATGACGATCATGCTGCGCTCGCTTGGGATTCCCGCCCGTGTGGTAAACGGCTTCCGGGGCGGCGAGTACAACGACCTCACCGGCAGCTACATCATTCGGGAAAAGGACGCTCACTCCTGGGTGGAGGTCTACTTCCCCGAGTACGGCTGGGTGGCCTTTGATCCCACGCCTGCGGGGACCGCATCTTCCCAGTCCGCCGCCTGGGCCCGCCTGGGCCTGTACATGGACGCGGCGAGCGAGCTTTGGCGAGAATGGGTCATCAATTACGACTTCAGCCACCAGATGCGCTTGAGCGCGGAGATCAGCACCACCACGGGCAATGCCCAGTCCAGCTTCAAGTTCTGGCTCAAGATGAAATACAGGAGAGCAGTGCGCGCGGTACTGCGATGGCAGGAGCAGCTGCAACGCATGTCGCCCCGGCAGATGGCGCTTGCATGCATGGTGCTGGCCCTGATTCTGGCACTGCCTTTCGCTCCGAAGGCCTGGCGTGTCCTTGAGCGGCAGCGAATCGCGCGCAACCCGCAGCGGGCCCCTCGCACCGCGGCCAGCTTCTGGTATCTAAGAATGCTCAAGCGCCTGGGACGGCGCGGTTTCAGTAAACAAGCCGCGCAGACCCCGGCGGAGTTCGCCGACTCCATCAGCGACCCCAACCTGCGCGAAGATGTGGTGGTCTTTACGGAACATTATGAACGGGCCCGATTCAATGAATCCGTGGAAGACGCGCAGCGATTGCCGGAGCTGTACGAGGAAATGACCAATCGAAAGTAGTTTCAGGCCCTTGAACAGCGCTGGTGTGGCCGGATTGTGCGCTTTGTCAATGCGGGAGCGGCGAACACCTGCCTGACTATGGCTGCCTGATAATTACGCCGCAGGCAATGCGATCACCAGCGTTCCCCGCCGGGTCGCTTTTCATGTCGTCAGGCATGGCATGAATGACCAGTGCGGTGCCATTGCCGCTGAAAACCGAATGAGGATCGTCACCCATGGTCACACCGGTCGCGACCAGCGTCGTCCTGGCCTTGCCCGCCGCATCCACCATGAAGTTGGGCAGGTCGCCGGCATGGGGCCCTTCGGGGTTCTGTAAACCATGCTTCTTGTTATCAGGGTTGAAATGCCCGCCTGCGGATTTGAAATCGGGCGCGCCGCAAATGGGCGACTGGTGAATGTGAATGGCGTGGTCGCCGGGAGGAAGGTTCTTGAGGTCCAGCTTGATACTCACGCCCTGGGCAGCCGGGGAGAGTATGGCTGTCCCCACGCTCTTTCCCTGGGAGTCTTTGAGAGCGACCTTCACAGGTTTGCTTTTGTCCTTCTGGTCTTTGGCCGCAGCGGGAAAAGACAGAAGCAGGGCCGCGCCCACGAAAACGAATTTTCCGAGTCTGGTCAGCACGGTCGATCTCCTTCTCAGACTTTTTTGCGTCTCAATACCAACTGATTTTACTCCCGTTGCGGATGTGGGCCGGCAAGAGAGGGGCGGAACCAGGATGCTAAAATAAAAGGACTGCATGTCCATTGAGAACCCCACAGTAGCGCCTTTGCAGGAGAAATCCGCAGTTTCAGCCGAGGAGACAACGCCCCTGAAGGTGGGCTTTGTCAGCCTGGGCTGCCCCAAGAACCTCGTTGACAGCGAGGTCATGATGGGCATGCTGCAAAGCGGCGGCGCGCGCATCACCTCTCGCGCGGAAGAAGCCGACGTCATCGTCGTGAACACCTGTTCGTTCATTGACTCCGCCAAGCAGGAGTCCGTGAACACGATTCTGGAAATGGCGGAGCACAAGACCAGCGGCAAGGCGAAAAAACTGGTGGTCGCCGGCTGCCTGGTGGAGCGCTATCGCCAGGAGATCCAGAAGAACATTCCAGAGGTGGACGCCGTAGTGGGCACCGGCGAGCTGGCACAGATCCTGGCCGCGGCGGGCATCGCGACCGGCCATGCTCCCGCGCAGGAGAATTCGCCCTTCGTAATTTTGAATTCAACTTCGTCCAGCCAGGCGCTGAAGTCCGGCGTGGCGTCGCGCGCGGAAGGCCTGGCTCGCGAAAAGAGCGGGCGTTTTTCCCGGGCGGAGTGGGATGGCGCGATTGCCGATCTGCCGAATTATCTTTATGACGAGAACACACCGCGCCTGCTGGCCACACCCCGGGCCTCCGCGTACATCAAAATTGCCGAAGGCTGCGATCATCCGTGCGGCTTCTGCATCATTCCCCAGCTTCGCGGCAAGTTCCGCTCACGCCATTTTGAATCGGTCATTGCGGAAGCGGAGCGGCTGGCGGCCGGAGGCGTGCGCGAGATCACGCTGATCGGCCAGGACACCACCTGCTACGGCGAAGACCTCGGCTTGAAAGATGGACTCGCCCTGCTGCTGGAGCGTCTGGCGAAGATTGAAGACCTGCGCTGGGTGCGTTTTCTCTACGCCTATCCCAATAAGATCACGGACAGGCTGCTGGAGACCATTGCCGCAAGCGAAAAGATCTGCTCGTACATTGACGTTCCGCTGCAGCACGCTTCCGCCTCCGTTTTGAAGCGCATGAAGCGCGGCGCGAGCGCGGGGATTTTTCTCAAATCCATCGAGAAGATGCGGCGCGCCATTCCCAATCTGACTCTGCGCACTTCATTTATCGTCGGCTTCCCCGGTGAGACGGAAGAAGATTTCTCCGAACTATGTGAATTCGTCAAAGCCGCGGAATTCGACTGGCTCGGGGTCTTCAGCTACTCTGACGAGGAAGGCTCCGCCGCCGTTCACCTCGAGGGCAAGGTTCCCCGGCGCACCATCGAAGCACGCCGCCGGAAACTCATGAACCTCCAGAAGCAGATCAGCAGGCGAAACAAACGCAAGCTGGTGGGCCGCCAATTTGATGTCCTGGCCCTGGGTCCGTCCGAAGAAACAGAACTGCTCTGGGAAGGCCGCGCCGAGATGCACGCGCCGGAGATTGACGGCAAGCTGTTCATCAACGACTTTGGCGGGAACGACGAACTCGAGGCGGGGAAATTCTATCGCTGCGAAATTACAGAGTCGCACGAATACGACCTGGTCGCGCGCATCCTCGATTAAATGGGACCATCTAATTTTGTAATGCCCAAAAAGAAAGCACCCTCGCTCCGCTGCCCGACCTGCCGCACCATCGTGCTGGCCGGCGACGAGCACTTCCCTTTTTGCAGTGACCGCTGCCGTATCATTGATCTGGGCAAATGGGCCAGCGGCGGGTACGTGATCTCCACACCCATCACCGATCCGGAGCAGTTGGAAAACATGGCCGAAGAGCAGGCCCGCCGCAAGCTGGAAGATGAAGACGAGACCGGCAGGCGCCAGTAACTGGCACACGGTGCGCAAACCATATAAATTGATTGCGCATGGCAAAGCCCGTCTCTTCAAAACCCAGGTCACGCATCTCCTGGCTTACCGCTACTTTTTTCTATATCGGCTACATGCGGCCTGGACCGGGGACGTATGCTTCCGCCGCTACGGTGATACTGTGGTGGGCCGTGGCGCACCTTATCACTCCGGGCTGGCACCTGGCCGGGGCGGCGCTTCTGGCGCTGGCGGTCACCGTGGCCGGCATCAGGCCTTCCACCGTGGTGGCGCGCGAAAGTGGCCGCAAGGACCCGGGCTTTGTGGTGATTGATGAAGTTGCCGGGCAGATGATTTCGCTCATTGGCGTCCCGCTCAGTTGGAATTACCTGATAGCGGGTTTTATACTTTTCCGTAGCTTCGACATTGTGAAGCCGTTTCCTCTTCGGCGACTGGAAAGACTCCCGGGGGGCACAGGCATTATGATGGATGACGTGGGAGCAGGACTGTACGCGCTCGTCCTGCTGCAACTCTGGCTGCATTTTATGGCGCGTTAAGATTCTCTTCATGGGCATTTCCGATACCTTGCTGGGCAGAAAGAACGTTGATGGCAACCCTTTCATCGAGGCCATTGAGCCTTCGGCTGCGCTACCCGGCGGCGAAGTTCGCATCGTCGGCAAAGCGCTCAAACCACCGCATTGGGCCCGGCCGGAAGTGACTTTCAGCGGCCTGCAAGCCTCCATTGTCGCCAGTTCCGATGATTTTCTGATCGCCCGCGTACCTTACGGGGCGCACTCCGGCCAAGTCACCATCCAGAGCAACGGTAACCTCAGCAACTCCCGTGAAGTCAAGGTTGCGCAGCCCCTGGCGGAAAACCTGCACCCCGTCGCAAATCCCGCCATTGACCTGGAAGGCAACATTTACGTTACTTTTTCCGGCGGTCGCGGACAAAAGGTCCCGGTTTCCATCTTCAAGATTGACACCAGCTACAACGTAAAACCCTTCGTCTCTGACCTCATGAACGCCACCGGCATGGCTTTTGACAGCGCGGGGCAGCTCTATGTCTCTTCCCGTTATGATGGGACCGTTTACAAGGTTGCGCCCAACGGCAGCATGACCACATACGCGGAAGGGATGGGTGTGGCCACCGGAATAGCGTTTGACCGCGAAGGCAGCCTTTACGTGGGCGACCGCAGCGGCACCATCTGGCGAATCGCACCGGACCGCCAGATTTTTGTCTTTGCCACGCTGGAGCCCAGTGTAGCTGCTTATCACCTGGCGTTTTCTCCCAGCGGCACTCTTTACGTAACCGGGCCTACCACGTCGAGCTTTGACGCCGTGTATGCGGTTGATCCCCACGGGACGGTCACCACCTTCTTCCGCGGCCTGGGCCGGCCGCAAGGCATTGCTTTTGACGCGCAGGGAAACCTGTATGTCGCAGCCTCGCTGGCGGGCAAGCGCGGGGTGGTGCGCATTACGCCGGACCAGAAAGCATCGCTCGCCATCTCCGGCCACGGCATTGTGGGGCTTGCTTTCACGCGGACCGGCGGCGCTGTGCTGGCCACCACCAATGCCGTTTTCCATCTCACCTGGGGTATTCAGCCGCTCTCTCTCATTTAAACTGCTGGTGTGAACGCTGAGATCATTGCCATTGGCTCCGAACTGCTGACGCCGTTCCGGCAGGACACCAACTCGCTTTATCTCACCTCCAGGCTCAATGAACTGGGAGTGGAAGTCCGCTTCAAGACCCTGGTCGGCGACCGCCGCTCCGACCTTACCAATGCGGCGCAAACCGCGCTGGCGCGCTCCGACATCGTAATTTTCATGGGTGGACTGGGACCGACGCAGGATGACCTTACCCGTGAGTGCGTTGCTGAAGCGCTGGGGCGGCCCCTGCGGCGCAACCAGGAAATTCTGGCCGGGCTTCGCGCCCGCTTTGCCGCGCGCGGCTGGAAGATGACCGCCAACAATGAACAGCAGGCGGACGTCATCGAAGGCGCTGAGGCGCTCCCCAACTCCCGCGGCAGCGCGCCCGGCCAGTTTGTGCATGTGAAAGACACCGGCGGCGAGGCGATCGTCATTCTGCTCCCCGGCCCGCCGCACGAGCTTAAGGCGATGTTCGAAGAGGAGTGCCTGTACCGGTTACGGAGGCTCACTCCGCCCAACCACATCGCGACGCGGCTGCTGAAGATCGCCATGATCGGCGAATCGGCGGCCGACAGCCGTGCCGCGGCCATTTACAAGCCGCGCTCCGACGTGGAAACAACCATTCTGGCCGGCACACCGGGCGAGGTGCAGCTTCATCTCACGGCGCGGGCCGGTTCGCAAGAAGAGGCGCAGAAACGGGTGGACTCGCTCGCCGCCGCTCTGGAAGACGAGTTTGAAGACGCCATGTTCTCTACCCAGGGTGAGACCCTGGAGCAGATCGCCGGCTATTACCTGCAAATGCGCGGCGCCACGCTGGCTGTAGCCGAATCGTGCACCGGCGGCCTGCTGGCGGAACGGATCACCTCCGTCCCGGGCAGTTCGCGCTACTTTCTTGGCGGCGCCATCGTGTACGACAACTCTCTGAAGACGGCCCTGGCGGATGTTCCGCCACTCCTCATCCAAGAGCATGGCGCGGTGAGCGCCCAGGTGGCCACGGCCCTGGCGGAAGGCATTCGCAAGCGATGCAAGGCGACGGTCGGAGTCGGCATCACCGGCGTCGCAGGACCGACCGGCGGTACGGAGCAGAAACCGGTCGGCCTGGTGTACGTGGCCGTGTCCGATGAATCGAAAACCGACGTGGTCGAGCGGAAATATCCGGGAGACCGCGATCGCATCCGCCACTGGGCCTCGCAACAGGCGTTGGACATGGTCCGGCGCAGGCTGATGTGACATGCGCATCTTTATTGCCCTGGATATCCCCGCTCAAATCCGCGCCCGCATCCATGAATACCGCGAGCGGGTGAAGGCCTGCGCGCCGGAAGCGCGATGGACCCGTGTGGAAGGCCTGCATGTCACGCTCAAGTTCATTGGTGAAGTCAAAGAAGAAAAATTAGAGAAGATCAAAGCTTGCCTGACCGGCATAAAAGCCGGGCCGTTCGAAGTGAACTTCAAAAACGCCGGGTTTTTTCCCACTCCCAAATCGCCCCGTGTCTTCTGGGTAGGCGTTGAAGCCGGTGAAGAGCTGGCCGGGCTTGCCGCGGCCATTGACCGGGAGCTGGAGAAACTGGGAATCGAGAAGGAAAGCAGGGCTTTTCATCCGCATCTCACCCTGGCGCGCGCCGGCTCCGGCCCGCAAACGCTGAAAGGCCTGGCGCCGCTTCTCAGCCTGGAGCCTGCGCCGCATTTCGGTACAATGACTGCTCGCGAGTTCTGGCTCTACAGAAGCGAGTTGGGGCGCGGCGGGGCAAAGTACACCAAGCTGGAGAAATTTGCGCTGAAATCATCCTGAGCCAGGCGGCCACAGAAATCATCCATGACCACTGTTTATTCCATCGTAGTGATTGCCGGCTACCTGCTGGGATCAATCCCGTTCGGATATGTGCTGGTCCGGGTCTTCCGCGGCGAGGACATTCGCCTCAGCGGCAGCGGCAATATCGGAGCAACCAACGTTGCCCGCAGCGGCGCCAAGGGCCTGGGCATCGCCACCCTGGTCTTGGACGCCTTGAAGGGTCTTCTCGCCGTGGCCCTCGCTTCCCTTATCAGCCAGACCAGCCTGAACTCCTGCGCTGACGGAGCGTGCGTGATGGCCAAGCAGTTGATGTCCGCGGCCGCGCTGGCCGCCGTGCTTGGCCATATGTTCCCCGTCTGGTTGAAGTTCAAAGGCGGCAAGGGCGTTGCCACGGCGCTGGGCGTCTTTCTGCTTCTTTTCCCGGAAGCCCTCGGCGTCTCACTGCTCATCTTCATTCTGATTGTCCTGGCGACCCGCTATGTGTCTCTGGGCTCGATTCTGGCCGCCATCGCGTTCCCTGTTGCAGCGTATTTTCTGAACACGCAGGACTTGCAGGCCCTGCTTCCGGCCGCCGCCATCAGCGTCCTGATCGTGTGGAAGCACCAGCAGAACATCCGCCGCCTCCTGGCCGGAAATGAGCACCGCTTTGGCAGTCCCAAGCCTCCGATAGCGGAGAAGCAGGCATGAGCCGGGTCGCGGTGATCGGCGGGGGAGCATGGGGAACGGCGCTGGCCATGGTGGCCGGACGTCATGGCGGGCATCAAGTCCGGTTGTGGGCGCTGGAAAAGGAAGTCTGCGAATCCGTGTCCCAAACAAGGATGAACGACTTGTTTCTGCCTGGGTGCGCGCTACCGGATTCGGTAACGCCGACCAATGATTTCAGGGAGGCGCTGGAAGGCGCTGAGATTGTGGTCAGCGTAATGCCCTCCCACCATTGCCGGCGCAGCTTTGAGCATATGGCCCAGTGGCTGCGGCCGGAGATGCTCTTTGTCAGCGCCACCAAGGGAGTGGAGAACGACACCCTGCTGCGCATGACCGATGTAGTGAGTGAAGTGGTGGAACGGTACTGCCATTTCATGCCCCGGATCACGGCGCTGAGCGGACCATCGTTCGCCAGGGAAGTCGCCGAAGGCAAGCCCACGGCAGTGACCGTAGCTTCCCGTGACCTCGCGCTGGCAGGAAGGGTCCAGAGAGAATTCAGCGATTCCAGCTTCCGCATTTACGTCAATGATGACCTGATCGGCGTTGAACTCGGGGGCGCGCTCAAGAACGTGATTGCCATTGCAGCCGGCGTTTGCGCCGGGCTGGGCACGGGCCATAACTCGGTTGCGGCGCTGATTACCCGGGGACTGGCCGAGATCACCAGGCTGGCCGTGGCCTGCGGCGCCAAGCCGCAGACCATGTTCGGACTGGCCGGCATCGGTGATCTGGTGCTTACCTGCACCGGCGGGCTCTCCCGCAATCGCAGCGTGGGCATGGCCCTGGGCCAGGGGCAAAAACTCCAGGACGTCATTTCAGGGATGCGCGGCATGGTGGCTGAAGGAGTGCTTACCACGAATGCCGCGATCGGGCTGGCGAAGAAATACGGCGTGGAGATGCCCATCACCGAGCAGATGTACGCGATCCTGCACGATGGAAAGCCCGCGCTCGAAGCTGTTCATGAGCTCATGGCGCGGCCCGGCAAGGCCGAAGACAGGTTCTGAAGCAGCTCAAGCCGCTTTCTTCTCGGGTCGTGCTTCCGTGAAGCTCAGGATCGCGCGCACGACGGCGTCATCTCCCGCGGCCGTATTCAGCATGGCGTGGTAGACCTCGCGGTTGGGCCAGTCGGCATGAAAATATTTTCTGATAAAGGCCGCGCGCTCACGGTCCACCCTCTCCACCAGTGACCAGGCCTCGGACTCCTCGTTGCCCTGCGCCACCAGACGCTGCACCTTGTCCTCTTGAGGCGCGTAAAGAAAGAAGCGCAGCGTGTCTTCGCGGTCCTTCAGAAAATGCTGCGATCCGCGTCCTACAATCACGCAGTTTCCTTCCCCGACCGCCTGGCCGATGACACGCTGGGCAATGTGGACAATGCTGTCGGCGTCGAGCAACTTAAGAGGGTCCACACTCACGTTCACGCTGCCCTCATAGCTGCCCCGCCAGAAGGACTTAAGAAGGGTGTAATACAGTGGATCCCGCTTCTCCTCGCGCTGCTCAATGTCGCTATGGCGGCAGTTGGCCAGACTGGCGATCTCCGCGGTCAGGTGCTGGTCCCACAGCTTCCAGCCCAACCGGTCAGCCACTTTCCGCGCGATTTCCGCCGCGCCGCAGCCATACTCACGCTCGATGGTGATGATCCTGATCATTCTGGCGCCTCCTGGGGCAGGTTTTGCTATGGGGACTACTGAGCGGCCATGATTTTAGATGCAGGGCTGGCGGAGGCAAAGGGCGTTTTCCACGGCTTCAAGGCATCGCGGCAAGCGGGACGGGACAAGGGGTACTTTTGTAATCCCGACAGAACTGCTTTTTGCCCTGCGTTTGGCGCCGTTTCAGCATACAATTTAGGAACTGTCCAGTCCTATGAAACTGCCGCTGCCGTCACGATTCCCAATCATCTACGGGATTCTCATGGTCCTGATAGTAGTCGGCGTCCTGCCGCTCTACTTCTATGCCACCAAGGTCGTGGAGACCAACCGGGAGCGGTTGCAGCGCAACGAGCAGCTGCTGCAAAACACGGTGACGACCACGCTGGCGCAGGACATTGGCCAGCGGGAAAAAGACATACGAGCCAAGCTCTCAGATCTGGCCTATTCCATCATCGCCACCAGCGGCGGCAGCCTGCGGGGCGACCGGGTCGAATCGCCCGCCCTGGTGGGACTGCTGCAAAACAGCGTTAAGAACGCGGATTATGTTCGCTCCGCCCGCCTGGTCAACGCTGAAAACCACTACATCCTGGCGACCGCTCGAGAATCGAACGCCACGGACGCGGACGCGTTCCTGGAAAAAGAACTGGACCGCGGCCTGGCGGCGGCGCGCGAACTGCGTGAATACAATGGCGCCGCCATTTCCATCGGCTCCGGCAAGCAGGCCAGCACGGTCATGGTTGTGACCAAACCGATCATGGACGACAACCATAACTATCTGGGCGCACTGGAGTTGACAGTCGATCTCAACTATCTGGTGCAGAAGCTCAAAGAGGCCGGTGACCACGGACTGGAAGCTTTCGTAGTGGATGAATCCGGCAGGCTGGTGGCTTCCCCTGACCCCAAGTATGCGACGGGGCAGGACATGAATTCCAACGACCTGGTAAAGAGCTTCGTGGAGCAGGGCCCTAATTCGCGGGTCTCCGTAACCAAGGAGTACAAGCTTCAGATAGGCAAGCAGAAAGTCCCCATGCTGGGGGCGTACTACCCGGTGCCGCAACTCGGCTGGGCGGTCATGGCGCAGAAGACCCAGACCGACGCTTATTTTGACGTGGTGGACATGCAGCGGGAAGCGCTGCGCTTCGCCCTGATCGCCATCGCGTTCAGCATCCTGATAGGAATCTGGGCGGCCCGGCGTCTGACCATCCCTCTCCACATCCTCACACAATCCAGCCGCACCATCGCCGGCGGCGATTTCTCCAGACGGGTACGGCTGAAAAGCCGCACGGAATTCGGCGAACTTGCCCAGACTTTCAACAGCATGACCGACGATCTTGAGCACTATGTTTCCGATCTCAAGACGCTGGCGGAAAAAAACCACACCCTGTTCCTCAGTTCCATCCAGATGCTGGCGGGCGCGGTTGACGAAAAAGATCCCTACACGCGAGGCCATTCCGACCGCGTGACCCGTTATTCCATGCTCATCGCCGCGGAGATGGGCCTGGCCAAGGAAGAAGTTGAAAAGATCCGCATCTCGGCGCTGCTGCATGACGTGGGCAAGATCGGTATTGAAGACCGCATCTTGAAAAAACCCGGCGCGCTTACGCCGGAAGAATTCGAGATCATGAAGACGCACACCACCAAGGGCGCGGCCATTTTGCGGCCGGTGGAGATGCTGCGTGAAATGCTGCCGGGAATCGAATTGCACCACGAATCCCTGGACGGGCGCGGTTACCCGCACGGGCTCAAGGGCGACCAGATCCCCCTGATGCCGCGAATCATCATGGTCGCGGACACTTTTGATGCCATGACCACAAACCGCCCCTACCAGGCGGCCATGGACCCCGAGTACGTTATCCGCATCATCAATTCTCTGGCGGCCACCAAGTTTGATATCACCGTTGTCGCGGCCATGACCAAAGTCTTTGAAAGCGGCAAGCTGCGCATCCATCGCGCGGCCACAGTGAGCGGCGAACAGGCCGCGACCGCTTCTGCTTCCGTCATTACCACGGCCGAGCAGATCTAGGGCCGCTCCGGCAAGTCGAACCAATTCCACGCTTTTCTCACGGCAGCCGTCCTCCTCGCGAACCCTCCTCCCGGTATCCCGATATAATCAAGAGTCCGGCAGGCACTCCGCGCGGGACAGGCATTCCTACAATGATTCAGACACTTTTTGGCACTCCTCAACCTACATTCCTGGAGAAGATGAAGCAGGCCGTCACGCGCACGCGCGAGAACCTGAGCGAGCGCATTGACGAGGTAATGGCCTTCACCAAGGAAATTG